>JBEAUN010000169.1:0-2703 GCA_041161415.1 Pseudomonadota bacterium
GTTCAAGGCACGCACGAAGGCCATGGTGGTGGAGAGCTCACGCCCTTCGCCTGAAGCCTTGAGCAGCGGCTCGAAAGCCTGCAAAGCCGGGGCTTCCAGGGCGGCGGCATCGCTGCGACGCTGGGGCAGATAGCCGCCCAGCGCCATGCGGCGCTCACGCATGTAGGTGAGCTCAGGCGAGCCTTCTTCGAATTTCAGGTAGGGCAGCTTGTCGAGATCTTCATCAGCAATCGGCAACTGGAAGCGATCACGGAAGCCCTTCAGTGAAAAGCCGCCGACCTTCTTCTGCTGGTGGGAGATATTCTGCGCTTCGCCGGCTTCGCCCATGCCATAGCCCTTGATGGTCTTGGCGAGAATCACGGTGGGCTGGCCCTTGTGATTGACGGCGGCGTGGTAGGCGGCATAGACCTTGTGCGGGTCGTGACCGCCGCGGTTCAGACGCCACACATCGGCATCCGACCAGTTGGCCACCATCGCGGCGAGCTCGGGGTATTTGCCGAAGAAATGCTCGCGCACATAGGCGCCGTCTTTTGACTTCATCGTCTGGTATTCGCCGTCGACGATTTCCATCATCCGCTGCATCATCACGCCCTTCTTGTCTTGCGCGAAGAGCGGATCCCAGTAGGAGCCCCACAAGAGCTTGATCACATTCCAGCCGGCGCCGCGGAAGTCGCCTTCGAGTTCCTGGATGATCTTGCCATTGCCGCGCACCGGGCCATCGAGACGCTGCAGGTTGCAGTTGATGACGAAGATGAGGTTGTCGAGCTTTTCACGCGCCGCCATGGCGATCGCGCCCAGGGTTTCAGGCTCGTCGGTTTCGCCGTCGCCAATGAAACACCACACCTTGCGGCCTTCAGTGTTGGCAATGCCGCGGTCTTGCAGGTATTTCATGAAGCGGGCTTGGTAGATCGCCTGCAAAGGCCCAAGACCCATCGACACGGTGGGGAATTGCCAGAAATCGGGCATCAGCCAAGGGTGCGGGTAGGACGACAAGCCCTTGCCATCGACTTCCTGGCGGAAGTTGTCCATCTGGTCTTCAGTGAGACGCCCCAACAAAAAGGCCCGCGAGTAAATACCAGGGGCCGAGTGGCCCTGGAAGAAAATCAGATCGCCGCCGCTCTCGGCGGTCGGGGCCTTCCAGAACCAGTTAAAGCCCACGTCATAAAGCGTGGCGCTGGACGCGAAGCTCGCAATGTGGCCGCCGACATTGGTGTCTTTGTTGGCGCGCACCACCATGGCCAGTGCGTTCCAGCGGATGTAAGAGCGAACGCGGTGTTCGATTTCGTAATTGCCCGGGGCGGTGATCTGCTTTTCCACCGGGATGGTATTCACATACGCCGTGGTGGCAGAGTAGGGCAGGTTGATGCCGGCGCGGCGGGCGAGTTCCAGCAACCGCTCGATCAGGTAATGGGCGCGTTCGTCGCCTTCTTGCTCGATGACGGCCTCCAGCGCATCGAGCCATTCCTGGGTTTCCTGCGCGTCCGGATCGGACTGCAGCAGGACATTGGGTAGTGCTGCCATGGCGTGTCTCCTTTTGAGTGACTCTCTGCCGCTCCGTGCCTTGCGGTGCGGCGGTTGATCGATTTTTGGTTCAATCCTGAGGTAAAGCCTGGTGCAACGACTGAAACCCGGTACGGGCCAGCGTTTCACATGGTAAAAAGCACTCTCACGAAATGCAATTGCGGTAAACCTTAATTCATGCTGCCAGGAATGCAAGGCCCCTGTGCCGAATGGTTATGTCCGAAGTCAGGGGCGCGAGACTAAGGAAGTCGGGTGTGCCGACCCGCCCGCTAGCGCTTGCCGCCCGGCCTGCGCTGTTCCTCATAAGCATAGGTAACCCGTCCGCCACGCACCTCGCCCATCACCGGGATGTTTAGCGTCTTGATGGCCTCGTGATTGAGTCTGGAGAAGGGGCGCTCATAGGTTTGCACTACGCCTTCCACGCGGCCGTTGAGTGATTCCAGCGCTTCCCGAACTGCTGGGCCCTGGGTGGTGCCCGCCTGGCGGATGGCCGCCGCCAGCAGCAATAAGGAGTCGTAGCCTTGCGCCGCAGCGGTGGGCGAGAGCATGCGCGGCAGGCCGGTGAGTTTTCGCATCGCTTCCGTAAAGGCGCGGTGGCGTGGGTGGTGGCTGTCTTCGATGAAGGTTTGCGGCATGCGTGCACCTTCACCATTGGGCCCAGCGTTGTCGATGAAATTGGACATCGCCACCGGCCAGCTCCCGACCATGGGTACATCCCAGCCCATCTTGGCGCGGCCATTGGCGATCTGCGCGAGTTCGGGGCCGATGCCATAGGTCAGGATCACTTGCGCGCCGGCTGCGCGGGCGCGGCGCAGTTGGGCTGACATGTCTTTGTCATCGATGTTGAATTTCTCAACCACCACCGCCTTCACCCCGCGCCGGGCGAGCGCTTGCTCCAGGTCGTCGCGGCCGAATTGGCCGTAGTTGGTGGTGTCATGGAAAATCGCTACACGCTTGAAGCGCCGGTTGTCGACGGCCTCGGCGGCGATCATTTCCGCTTGCAAGGTGTCACTGGCTGAAACGCGAAAGATGTAATGGTCGTAATGCTCAGGCGGGCGAAACTGCTGGGTGAGGATGGAGCCCGTCGCCACTGAAGTGATCATGGGAATGCGCGCTTCCTGGTAATAGCGCTGGCACGCGAGCCCCACCCCGGTATTGACCACCCCAAGGCCGGCGTGGATA
>JBEAUN010000203.1:0-3801 GCA_041161415.1 Pseudomonadota bacterium
ATACGTGCCCATTGAGCCTGCACCCGGCCGTTATGTGAAGGAGCGGATCTGATCGCGGAAATCATCTTTCGCGATTGGCCCAAGATCACAGGCGCCGGGGCAAAAGGGGGAGCCGGCCGTCCTGAAACATCCCCCGAAAACAGGTTTGTGGAGGAGCGTATGTCTCGCGTAGCACTGGTAACTGGCGGTATGGGCGGCCTCGGTGAGGCTATTTGCATCAAGCTGGCGGCGTTGGGCCACAAGGTGGTGACCACCTACTCGCCCGGCAACACCAAGCACCAGGAGTGGCTGGCGACCATGAACAACATGGGTTATGGCTTCAAGGCGTATGAAGCGGATGTCGGTGATTACGACTCCTGCCGCGCGTGCGTGCTCAAGGTGACCGAAGACGTCGGCTCGGTGGATGTGCTCGTCAATAACGCCGGCATCACCCGCGACATGACCTTCAAGAAAATGGGCAAGGCCGATTGGGATGCGGTGATCCGCACCAACCTGGACAGCTGCTTCAACATGACCAAGCAAGTGATGGACGGCATGGTCGAACGCAAGTGGGGCCGCATTATCAATGTGTCTTCCGTCAATGGTCAGAAGGGCGCTTTTGGTCAGACCAACTACTCCGCCGCCAAAGCCGGCATGCATGGTTTCACCAAGGCGCTGGCGCTGGAAGTGGCCAAGAACGGCGTGACGGTGAACACCATTTCCCCGGGCTACATCGGCACCAAGATGGTGACCGCCATCCCGCAGGAAATTCTCGATTCGAAAATCCTGCCGCAGATTCCCGTTGGGCGTCTGGGCAAGCCAGAAGAAATCGCAGGTCTCGTGGCCTATCTCACCTCGGAAGAGGCGGCTTTCGTGACCGGCGCCAATATCTCCATCAACGGCGGCCAGCATATGTCCTAAGCCGTTTTGGAGCAGCGCGGCCCGCGGTGAATGCGGGCCGCTGTGCCAATCATTGTCGTGTCGATAAAGGGAGAAGCGTCATGAACAAAAGAGTCGCGCTGGTTACCGGGGGCATGGGGGGGTTGGGCACAGCAATCTGCAAGTCACTGGCCAAAGATGGCATGGTGGTGGTCGCCAACTGCCTGCCCGGTTTTCCTGAGAAAGACGCTTGGCTTGCCAAAACGCAAAGCGAAGGCTTTGAATTTTTCGCGGCCGAAGGCGATGTCACTGATTACGATTCATGCGCCGCGATGGTGAAAAAAATCGAGGCGGAAATCGGCCCGATCGATGTGCTGGTGAATAACGCCGGCATCACCCGCGATGCGATGTTCCGCAAAATGGAAAAAACGCAGTGGGATGCGGTGCTCTCCACCAATCTCGACAGCGTGTTTAATGTCACCCACCATATCCTGCCCGGCATGGCCGAGCGGGGCTTTGGGCGCATCATCAATATCTCCTCGGTCAATGGCGTGAAAGGCCAGTTTGGCCAGGCCAATTACTCCGCCGCCAAGGCCGGCATCCTGGGCTTCACCAAAGCCATCGCGCAGGAAGTCGCCAAAAAAGGCGTCACCGTCAATGCCATCGCCCCGGGCTATATCGGCACCGACATGGTTCGCTCGATGAAGCCGGAAGTGGTGGATGCGATCACCGCGCAAGTGCCGATGGGCCGCCTGGGCAAGCCGGAAGAAATCGGCGGGCTGGTGTCGTATCTGTGCTCCGATATCGCCGGCTACATGACAGGCGCCACGCTCAATATCAACGGCGGCTTGCACATGGCCTAAAGCAGGGCCGGGCGGGGTGCCAGGTTTATTCCCGGTGCTCCGCTCGCTTAAGGATGTTGTTCAAAACCCCTCGCGCGCATCGCATCCCGTTGTCACGCGTCCTGCGGCGTTAGATTTTTTGCGTGTGGGACCCGCCACACGCTGCAAAATCCGCCTTGCAGGCCACGCGACAACTGGCGCGCTGCATCGCGATGGGTTTTGAACACCATCCTTAAGCCTCAAGCGGTCGCGTTCGACAGGTCAAACCTGCGACACCAGAGGCGCAACAGGCGGGTCCTGCCGCGTCTCTTGCCATGGCGCGCGAATGTCCAACTCTTCCCCAAAGCAGATATTTCAAGCGCCCGGCGCAACTTGAGGTGTCTGCATACACCTGCACCATGCCGCAGGCATGACCGCTGATCGCAAGCTCGCAGTGCGGCATAATGAGGCCGATCGATGTATCAAAGGCGCGGCATCGCGTGGCTGTTTCAACCTGTCCCCTTGATCCGAGTTTGCGCATGACAACACTCAAAGCCCATGCCCTCATGGCCGCGTGTGCCCTGATCGGTTTTTTTAGCGTCAGCGCCCAGGCCCAGCAAGCCAGCGCCGCGCCGGTGGCCGCAGCCCAGGCCACACCGCCTTTGAATCTTGCCCCCGGCTTTGTCAGCTTGCCAAAAGGCGCCACGCTTGCGCTGATGCCGGTGGATGTGGAGCTTTATGTGCTCTCGGCGGGCGGTGTGGCGGAGCCCAAGGCGGATTGGACAGAAGCAGCGGTCAAGCATGTGAATGTCGCCTTGCAAGAATCCGCTGCGCGTTTTGGTGCCACCCTCTCCCATGTGGCCGATGAAGATGCAGATGGTTGGGGCGAGGTGAGCGCGCTGCATGCTGCGCTCGCCAATGCGATGGCGATTCATCACCTGGGGCTGGAGTCGCTGCGTCTGCCCACCAAGCAAGGCAAACTCGACTGGAGCCTAAGAGAAGCCGTGGCGCCAATTCGCGAAAAAACGCAGGCCGATTACGCGCTCTTTGTGTGGGTGCGTGACAGCTACGCCAGCGACGAGCGGCGCGCGGCGATGGTGGCCTTTGCCTTGCTCGGCGTGGGGCTGATCGGCGGCATGCAGGTCGGCTATGCCTCGCTCGTTGATCTGCGTACAGGCCAGGTGATGTGGTTCAACAAGCTCTTGAGCGCCACCGGCGATTTGCGCACTGCCGAGCCTGCCCGCGCCAGTGTGAAAGCCCTGCTGGCGAATTTCCCCAGCGCGCCTGATGCCGCGAAGTGAAGCATGATGCAACGCCGTGATTTGCTGCTGGCCGGTGCGGCCTGCTGCGCGGGCTTCTGCGCCCGCGGGGCCTTCGGCCAAAGTCTCGATTATGTCGCGCCCGAGCGGCTGGGTCGGCCAGATGCTGCCACCGATGAGGGCGGCCTGTGGGCGATGATGGAGCGCGAAGAGCGCAATCTGCGCCGCAGCCCCTTGCTCATCAAAGACCCCAAGCTCAAAAAATATCTGCAAGACATCGCCTGCCGATTAGGCGGCGATCATTGCCCGGATATTCGTGTTTATCCCGTACGCTCGCCCTATTTCAATGCCAGCATGGCGCCCAATGGCATGATGCAGGTGTGGTCGGGGCTGTTGTTGCGGGTGGATAACGAAGCCCAGCTTGCCGCTGTGATCGGCCATGAGATCGGCCATTATGTGCAGCGCCATGCCCAGCAGCGTTTGCGCGATTTAAAGTCGCGCACCGCGCTCGGGCAGTTTGTCGGCTTGTTTGGCTTGGCCGGCGCGGTGGGTCAGCTGGCGGTGCTGGCCAGCGCCTTTGCCTATGGCCGTGATCAGGAGCGCGAAGCCGATCAGATCGGCGCGGTGTTGATGCATCGTGCGGGCTACGATGTCAGCGAATCGCCCAAAATCTGGGGCAATCTGCTGGCCGAAACCCGCGCCCGCGAAGGCGCCGACCCCGCCGCCAACAGCCCGCTTTTCGCCACCCACCCGCTGGTGCCTGAGCGCGAGCAAACCCTTTCTCAATACGGCAAGCTGCTGCCCGGTGGCGCCAGCGCACAGCAAGCCTTGCTCGAGCGCACGCAGACCTTCATGGATGAATG
>JBEAUN010000210.1:0-3413 GCA_041161415.1 Pseudomonadota bacterium
TTATTGGCAAGCGCACGCGTCTGCCGGGTGGAGTCGGCGCTGGCGATCACCATGCGCTCGAACATCGAGGTGAGCTTGGCGGTGTCGATGATTTCAATGTCGCGCGCCTTGATGTCTTCAAGCGCATCGACCACGGTTTTTTGTAGGGTTTCGATATCCATAAGGGGTCTTCGCAATTCAGCGATAAAGTTGGTGGGTGTCGATGTAATCGACCACTGTATCCGGGCACAAATAGCGCACCGAGCGGCGCGCTTTGATGAGCGAACGAATCTGCGTGGCGGAAATCGACAGCGGGGTGATGTCGAAACACACGATCTTGCCGGCCGGGCTTTGATTGAGCGCGGCCGGCATGGCCATGCGGGCATTAAATTGGCTTTGTAATTCAGCGCTCATCTGCGGCAGTTGATAGCCGGGGCGATTGGCCACCGCGATATGCGCGAGATCAAAAAGCCGCCACCACTGATGCCAGCTGGGCAGGCCTAAAAAGGCATCCACCCCCACGAGCAGCACCAGCGGCACAGATGCCCCCAGCGCTTGCCGCAGGCGCTCCAGCGTGATTACGGTGTAGCTGGGCGAAGGGCTCATCACTTCATGGTCATCGACACTGAACGCCGGGTTGGAGGCAGTGGCCAGCCGCACCATTGCCAGGCGCTGTGCGGCGCTGACCGCCGGGGTGTCGCGGTGCGGCGGGCTGCCAGCGGGGATGAAATGCACCCGGGCCAGATCAAGCGTCTCACGGGCGGTTTCAGCCAGATGCAGATGACCGAAATGAATCGGATCGAAGGTGCCGCCCAAGATGCCTTGAGCCAGCGGCGGGGTTTGCAGCGCGGCTTCACTCATCATGCGGCTCGCTCGGGCCGGTATGAAAAATATCAGAGATCGCGCAATAAAAACTTGCCAGCGTAGTCGGCAGCACCACGAAGGCGAGCGCAAAGGACAGCACCAGCTGCAGAAGATTTTTAACGACCCCCGGCGCGATCGACAACACCAACCAAGGCAGGCCGAATGAAATCAAAATCCAGGCGGCATACAGCGCGAGCAAGGGCGAGAGATTACGCACCATGCCCATCAGCGCGAAAAACAAGGCTTTGCCCATTGGTAAGCCATGCCAGGCTGCGAGTGGGGCTGCCACCAGCGTGGGCGACGAGATCAACAGCGCCACATACAAGGTCACCAGCAATTGCACCAAAAGCTGCGAGGCCAGCGCGGGGTCGATCTGCGTGGCGCTGCCTTTGCCGCCCAGCAAGGGCTCGAGCGCGTCGCCCGCCAGGATGAGGCTCACTGCGAAGATGAGCGAGGACACCAGCAGATACACCACGCCGATGCCCACCATGGCGCGTTTGGAGGATTCGAAAGCCGACAAGATCACTGCTGGATTGGGCTTGTCACCACGCTCAAGCGCTTTGCAGCCATTAAGAATGCCGGCCAGCAAGCCGGGCATCACCAGCGAGCCCACTGCCTGGCCGATCAGCGGAAACAGGCTGATCATCACCACCCCAAGCCAGGTGGCAAACCACAAAAAATTCAGAAACCCTGGCCCCTTGCGAAACAAGGCAAAGCCTTGTGCAATCCAGCGGGCGCTGGCTTCCACGGGGAATTTTTCAGCGCGCATCCGGGGGGCTCATTTCGCTGGGGCCCGCATCCACAAGGGCCTGGCCGAAGACATCGCGGTAGGAGGCATACACCGCACCGGCAATCACCGGCATCAATACCAGCAGGCCCAGCATGGCCGGCATCATGGCCAGGCTGATCAGCACATAGAGAATCAGGCCCAACAGCGCAAAAGCGGGCAGATTCAGCATGCAGGCGCGGGCCGAGAGAATCAGCGCTTCGAGTGGTGCGACATTGCCCAGCATCACCAGCGCCGGGGCAAACCACACCGTCATGAGCAGCAAGATCCACAAGCCATAAAACAACAGCCCTGTCATTAACAGGCCGCCGAAAAACGCGCCGACTTTGCCGAAAAGATACCCTAGTAAAGTGGTGCTGCCGCCGATCAGCAAGGAGAGTAACAGCACCATGCCAAAGCCCAGCAGATAGCCCCCGCCGAGTACGACGAGATTCGTGGTGTTGCTACGAAAGCCGGCGAAAAGATGCGTGATTTTCAGGGGCTCGCTGCGGGAAAGACGATCGGCGCTAGATACCATGCCCGCGCAAAATAATGGAAACAGGGCCGGCACAATAAACGGGGCCAATGGCAGCAACAGCAACCCGACGGTGATATTGATGACGACGAATAGTGCCGTTTGAATCGCCCAGACGGCTGGCGCGGCCATGAACATGCGGTAGCCGCAGAGCAGCCAATCAATCACGCGGCGGGGGCTGACGCGCTGAATATCCAGGGCGCGCCGGGGGCGCAGGGAGAGGACAGGTTGAGTGTTCACGGTGTCAGGCAATCCAGGGTAACGAGGGGGCGTCAATGCGATGCCGCAGGATATCGCGAAACCGCGCCGGGTCGTGACGGTGCACCATTTCACCTGGCCGCGGCAGATGGTAATCATAAAGCCGCGACAACCAAAAGCGCAGCGCGCCGGCGCGAAGCATGGCGGGCCAGGCCGCGTGCTCTTCGGCGGAGAGGGGGCGGGCGCGATGATAGGCGGCAATGAGCGGCACCGCACGCGAAAAATCCACCGCGCCGGATTCATCGGAACACCAGTCATTCACCGTCACCGCCAGATCGAATAACAGCGCATCATGGCCGGCGAAATAAAAATCGATGATGCCACCCACCCGTGGTGTGCCGGCGCTGTCATCAAAGAGGCAGTTGTCGCGGAAGAGATCGGCATGCACCACGCCGCGCGGTAGTGCGCTGCGATTCTGGCCGAGCTGATGGGCAAGCTCCGCTTCCAGGAGCCGGGCTTCATCAGCCGGCAAAAAGGGCAGGACTTGCGGCACCGTGGCTTTCCACCAGGCTGGGCCACGCGGGTTGTCCATGCGCCGCTGATAACTTTGTCCGGCAACATGCATATCGCCCAGCATGGCGCCGATGGCCGCGCAGTGCGCTGCATCTGGCTGCATGTTGGACGCACCCGGCAGGCGCGTTACCAGCGCGGCGGGTTTGCCATTCAGGGTGCCCAAGTAATCGTTGTCACGATTGGCGATCGGCGCGGGGCAAGGGATGCCGTGGCGCGCCAGATGCGCCATCAGGTGGATATAAAACGGCAGCTCTGCGCGGGTGAGCTTTTCAAACAGCGTGAGCACATAGTGCCCATGCGTGGTGGTGACAAAATAATTGGTGTTCTCGATGCCGGCCGAGATGCCTTTTTGCTCGACCAGGGTGCCGACTGAATACTGCTCCAGCCAGCGGGCGAGCTCCTCGGGGGTCACGGGGGTGAAGACGGACATGGTGGGCGCAGTGTGGCGAGATGAAATAAGCGGAGCGTCAGAATTCCTTGATCACCCAAGTGGGCACG
>JBEAUN010000220.1:0-6393 GCA_041161415.1 Pseudomonadota bacterium
CGTCGTATATTTTCGACCCCGCAGGTCGGGTGAGGCTCTACACCCAACACACTGCTCCAGCCGATGTGCTGGCGAAGGATATCCGGCAGTTGTTGGCAGGGAAGTAGCGCCCAGGCAGGAAGCGCACACCAAGGCCTCGAAGGGGCATCACCCCCAGGCTCACCGCCCGGCCAGGCGCGATGCGCACCGCGCTCAGATCGCGCCCATCGCCCCTTTGATTTTTTTCATCGCCTGCGCTTCGACCTGCCGAATGCGTTCGGCAGATACGCCGAATTCGGCAGCCAGCTCATGCAAGGTGGCGGGCTCGGCTTCGGTGAGCCAGCGGCGGGTGATGATGGCGCGGCTGCGTGCATCCAGCGCGCTCAAGGCCTGTTGCAAGCCCTCATCGCGCAGTCGCTCGGCCTGGGCATCGCCCAGTGCATCCGGCGGGGCAGCGGCGGGGTCGGCCAGATAGGCGATCGGGGCAAAGTGGTCGTCGTCATCATCGGCATGGCCGTCGATGGCGATATCGCGGCCGCTCATGCGGCCCTCCATTTCCACCACTTCCTCGGGCTTCACGCCCAACTGCTGCGCCACCGATTGCACCTCGGCGGGCGAGAGCGTGCGGTGGTCAGATTTGAGACTGCGCAGATTGAAAAACAGCTTGCGCTGCGCCTTGGTGGTGGCCACTTTCACCAGCCGCCAATTGCGCAAAATGTATTCGTGAATTTCGGCCTTGATCCAGTGCACGGCAAACGACACCAGCCGCACGCCGCGGGAAGGGTCAAAGCGCTTGACGGCCTTCATCAGCCCGATGTTGCCTTCTTGAATCAAATCGCCATGCGGCAGGCCATAGCCCATGTAGCCACGCGCCACCGCAATCACCAGCCGCAGGTGGGAAAGCACCAGGGCGCGGGCGGCTTCCACATCGCCGTCATCATGCAGGCGACGGGCGAAATCAAGCTCCTGCTCCTGGGTCAGAACAGGGAAGCGCTGGGCTGCCTGGATATAGGCCTCCAGACTGCCAAGCTGCGACGGGACCGGGAAAGACAAGCTCGTACTCACGACATCAACCTCCTTCACGGGCGATTTTAGCACTCTCCGGCGGGGAGTGCTAAGTGGGGTGGTGACCTCGGGCGTAGGGCGGCTCGAAGCGCTGTGGCTTCGAGGTGCAACGCGTGGGTGGCAAAGCCACCCACCCTACCGGTCGGGTCGGGTAGGGTGGGTCACTTTGTGACCCACGCGTTGTCTCTACGGGCCGACACAGGCTGCCCTGCCTCGCTCCAGAGTCTCCTCTCAAGCCCCATCGAAGTCGCTGACAATTTGCCGGATAATGTCGCGATGGATCTTCTGCATCGTTTTTTTCAGCTCCACCGCTTGCTCGAGGGCCGGCGCACCCCGATCCCACGGCGCGACATCGAGCTGGCCTTGGGGTGTTCGCCCTCCACTGTCAAGCGCCTGATTGGTGAGCTGCGTAACTACGGTGCGCCGATCGAGGTGGTGGCGGGGCAGGGGTATCGTTATGAGAGCGGTGCCGACTTCTCGCTGCCCGGGGTCGTGCTCTCGCCGCTTGAGGCCTCGTCGCTTTTGCTGGCCCATCAGATGCTCGGTGAATTGCGCCACCCGCGCTTTGGGGCTTTGCAGCGGGGCATGGCCAGTGCGCTCGCTGGCGCGGGCTTGCCGGTGGAGGAGATCGGGCCGCGCTTACGCATCAAGCCTTCGCGCAGCCGCGGTGAGCCGGGTTGTTTGCCGCAGGTGTTGGAGGCGCTGTTTGCCCGGTGCCGGCTGTCGATCAGCTATCACGGCAGACGAGAGAGCAGCACGCAGGGCAGCCACCGCGAGATTGCCCCGCAGCGGCTCACCCGTTACCGCGACCGCTGGTATCTCGATGCCTGGTGTTATCTACGCCGCGATCTGCGCAGCTTTGCGCTGGAGCGCATCGACGCCGCCGCCCTGGCCGACGGCGTGTGCGACGAAGTGAGTCTCGAGGTGCTCAACACCTGGACAGATGCCGCCTACGGCATTTTCAATGGCCCCGGCCGCCACACAGCGGTGCTGCGCTTCACGCCCGAGCGGGCCCGCTGGGCGGCGGATGAGTGCTGGCATCCGAAAGCCAGTGGGCGCTTTTTGCCCGATGGCAGCTATGAATTGCGCGTGCCTTATTCCGACCCCACGGAATTGATGAGCGATGTGCTGCGCCTGGGTGAGGAGGTCGAGGTGATCGCCCCGCCGCCCTTGCGCGAAGCGGTGGCCCAAGCCTTGACCCGCGCAGCGGCGTTGTATCAGAAGCCCTAGCCCGGTAATACTTCCCCCGCCCGGCTTTTGCCTCCGTCGCCGCCTTCCAGTAGCATCTTCCCCACGTTTTTATCGCAAGGCCGCCATGAGCAACCCTAAAACCGCCTATGACGAATCGTCCTTCCGCGTGCTGCGCGGCTTGGAGCCGGTGCGTTCCCGCCCCGGGATGTACACCCGCACCGATTCCCCCTGCCACATCATCCAGGAGGTGATCGACAACTCGGCCGACGAGGCGCTCGCCGGCCATGCGCGCAGCATTCATGTGCTGCTGCATGTCGATGGCTCGGTCTCGGTGACCGATGATGGGCGCGGCATTCCGGTGGGTTTGCACCCTGAAGAAAAGGTGCCGGTGGTGGTGCTGGCCTTCACCCGGCTTCATGCTGGCGGCAAATTCGACAAGACCTCGGGCAAGAGCGCCTATGCCTTCTCTGGCGGCCTGCATGGCGTGGGCGTGGCGGTGACCACGGCGCTCTCCACCCGCGTGGCGGTCGAAGTGCGCCGTGAAAGCAAAGTGCATCAAGTGGAATTCTCCCGCGGCGGGGAGGACATCTCGCCGCTCATCCAGGTGGGCGAATGCGGCCGCCAGAGCGGCACCCGAGTGCGGGTCTGGCCGGATGGCAAATACTTCGACAGCGCGAAAATCCCGCTGGCGGAATTGGAGCGCCTGCTGCGTTCCAAGGCGGTGCTGCTGCCCGGGGTGAAGGTCTATCTGGAAATCGAGCAGCCCGATGGCAAGCTGCTCACCAAAACCTGGGCCTACCCCGATGGCTTGAGCGGCTATCTGCGGGAGCTCTCTGGCGGCATGGAGCCGGTGGCGCCGATCTACGCCGGCGAAAAATACGCCGCCGCGCAACACGAAAGCTTCGCCGAAGGCGAGGGCGCTGCTTGGGCGATCGCCTGGTTCAATGAGGCGGTGTCGTCGGAGTCTTATGTCAATCTCATTCCCACGGTGGCGGGCGGCACGCATGAGGCGGGTTTGCGCGCCGGGGTGTTCGAGGCGGTGAAGTCTTTCATCGAGCATCACGCGCTGTTGCCGCGCGGCGTGAAATTGCAGCAGGAAGATGTCTGCGCACGCATGGCGTATCTCTTATCAGCGCGCATTCTCGACCCGCAATTCCAAGGTCAGGTCAAAGAAAAACTCTCCTCCCGCGAGGCGGTGAAGCTGGTCGCCGGCATGGTGCGCGACCCCTTGGAAATCTGGCTCAATAACCATGTCGAAGCCGGCCGCGCGATTGCTGAGCTTTCCATCAAGCAAGCCTTGGCGCGGCAGAAAAACGCGCAGAAGGTGGAAAAGCGCAAACAATCCGGGGTGGCGGTGTTGCCCGGCAAACTCTCCGATTGCGAATCAGAAGACCTTGCCGAAAACGAGTTGTTTTTGGTGGAGGGCGACTCAGCCGGCGGGTCGGCCAAGCTCGCCCGCAACAAGGAAACACAGGCGATTCTGCCCTTGCGCGGTAAGGTGCAAAACGCCTGGGAGATCGAAGCCGGGCGGCTGTTTGCCAACGCAGAAATTCACGATATCGCGGTGGCGCTGGGCGTGGATGCGCATGGGCCGAATGACACGCCGGATCTCTCCGGCTTGCGTTATGGCAAGGTGGTGATTTTGTCTGACGCCGATGTCGACGGCTCGCATATCCAGACCTTGCTGCTCACTTTGTTTTTCCGTCATTTTCAGAAGCTCATCGAGCGCGGTCATGTCTATGTGGCGCAGCCGCCGCTGTATCGTGTGGATGTCCCCGCGCAGGGCAAGAATCGCCCGGCGCGAAGGCTCTATGCCCTGGATGAAGGCGAGCTCGCGGCGATGCGCGACCGGCTGGAAAAAGAAGGCGTGAAGCCCACCGCAATCGAGATCGGCCGCTTCAAAGGCCTGGGGGAAATGAACCCCGATCAGCTGCGCGAAACCGCGATGGCGCCGGCCACCCGGCGAGTCTTGCCAGTGCGGGTGCGGCGCGAGGCGCTGGAAGAAACGCACAAGATGTTCACCATGCTGATGGGCAAAGGCGAAGCCGCCTCGCGGCGTGAGTGGATGGAAGAAAAAGGCGACACCGTGGAAGCAGATGTGTGAGGAGCCGTGATCCTGAAAACCCCAGTTGACCGCTTATTGGCACCCATCACGAAATGATCGAATTTGAATTTTTGCCGTTCAATAGGCTCTCCCATCGGGTGAGAGCGCTACACGGCCGATTGCGTATCTTTTGGGCCGCCTGGCTGCGTTGCTCCACCTCGAATGGAATGGCCATTCCGCGTCGTCGCGCCTTGCCATGCGGCCCAAAAAACACACACTCGACCGTGTCCAACTGGGGTTTTTAGGATCATGAACAACACCCTCGATTTATTTGAAGACACCCAAACCGGCGACGACACCCCGCCCCCGCCGCCGCCCGTGGTCGTTGAAGAAGATCTGGGCGACCACCTGCCGCTTGATCAATTCGCCGAGCGTGCGTATCTGGCCTATGCCATGAGCGTGGTGCGCGGCCGGGCCTTGCCGCAGGTGGAAGACGGCATGAAGCCGGTGCAGCGACGCATCCTTTTCGCCATGCATGAAATGCGCTTGAGTCCCACGGCCAAGCATGTGAAATCGGCGCGCGTGGTCGGCGATGTGATCGGCAAATACCACCCGCATGGCGATTCCAGTGTGTATGAAGCCGCGGTGCGCATGGCGCAGGATTTCACCCTGCGTTATCCGCTGGTCGATGGCCAAGGCAATTTCGGCTCGCGCGATGGCGACTCCGCCGCGGCGATGCGCTACACCGAAGCGCGGCTCACCCCGATCGCGCAATTGCTGTTGGGCGAGATCGATCGCGGCACCGTCGATTTCATCCCCAATTACGACGGCGCCTTTCATGAGCCCGCGCTTTTGCCTGCGCGGCTACCGTTTGTGCTGCTCAATGGTGCCTCGGGCATTGCGGTGGGCATGGCCACGGAAATCCCGCCGCACAATCTGACTGAAATCGCGCAAGCCGCGCAGCTTCTCATCAAGAAGCCGGAAACCAGCCTGGAAGAATTGATGACGATTGTGCCCGGGCCGGATTTCCCCGGCGGCGGGCAGATCATCAGCGGGCCTTCGGTGTTGCGCGATGCCTATGAAACCGGCCGCGGCAGCATTCGCATGCGCGCTCGCTGGCGGCGCGAAGAGCTGGCGCGGGGCCAGTGGCGCATCCTCATCACGGAATTGCCACATGGCGTGTCGGCCGCGCAGGTGCTGGCGGAAATCGAAGCGATCACCAACCCGCAGCCGCGCGCCGGCAAGAAAGAAGTCAGCACCGAGCAAAAAACGCTCAAGGCCCAAGTGCTGGGCGTGCTCGAGACAGTGCGCGATGAATCGAGCGACAAAGAGCCCGTGCGCCTCATGCTCGAGCCGCGCTCGTCGCGTTTGAGCGAAGAAGAATTCATGGCGGTGCTGCTCGCGCACACCAGCCTTGAGACCAACGTGGCGATGAATTTCACCATGATCGGGCGCGATGGTCGGCCACAGCAGAAAAACTTAAAGCAGATCATCGCCGAGTGGATTGATTTCCGGCTCGCGACGGTCGAGCGGCGCACCCGCTATCGTCTCGATGAAGTGGATAAGCGCATCCATATCCTCGAAGGCCGCATGATTGTGTTCTTGCGCATCGAGGAGGTGATTCGTGTCATTCGCGAAGCCGATGAGCCCAAGCCTGAGTTGATGTCAGCTTTCGGGCTCACCGAGCTTCAGGCGGAGGATATTCTCGAGATTCGTCTGCGTCAGCTGGCGCGCCTGGAAGGCATCCGCATCGAAAAAGAATTGGGCGAGCTGCGCGAAGAGCGCGGGCTGTTGCAAAAGCTGCTCGATGATCGGCGCGAAATGTGGAAACTCATCACCCGCGAGATTGGCGAAGACGCGAAAAAATTCGGTGATGCGCGCCGCACCTTGATCGAAGCGGTGGCGGCCGTGGCCCCCACCGAAATCGCGGTGCCCGATGAGCCGGTGACGGTGGTGCTGTCCAAAAATGGCTGGGTGCGCGCGCGCCAGGGGCATGGCATTGACCCCGCCACGCTCAATTACAAAACCGGCGACTTCCCCATGCTGGTGGCCGAATCCCGCACCCTCTGGCCTTTGGTGTTGATCGACACCAAAGGCCGGGCGTACAGCGTGCG
>JBEAUN010000232.1:0-9262 GCA_041161415.1 Pseudomonadota bacterium
GGGCGTTATTTCCAAGCTCGGGGTGTAAATAGAGCGGCAGGTGATAGGCAAAAAGATTGATGTCATGGGTGAGCAAGGCGCGCAGCCGGTCGCGCCGCATGCCGGTGATGCGGCCATCCTCGCCGCGCCAGAAATAGCCGTGATGCACGAAAATCGCATCCGCCTCGCGCTCGATCGCCGCCTCGATCAGCGCGCGGCTGGCAGTCACGCCGCACACCACACGATGAATGGTGTCGCGTCCTTCCACTTGCAGGCCGTTTGGGCAATAATCTTTCACCCTTGGGGCAGCGAGCAATTCTTGAAGCAGGCTTTGCAGTTCCGAACGCAGCATGATGTTTTCCGCACAGGTGATCGAAGATCGTGATTATCCTTAAAAACCGCGAGGCAACGTCTGCCTTCGTCGGCATCATGACATGACGACTGCAAGATCATGCGTCGCTTGTGGCTGATTTTTTCGCAGGCTGTCACCGTCACCTTGGCGGTGGTGTTCGTGGTCTCCACCTTGAAACCCGAGTGGCTCCCCGCGCCTGCCTCCGGCGCGCCGCCCCAGGTGGCTGGCAGTGAAACGAGCAGCGAACCGTCCCCGCGCGAGGCGGGTGCGGTCTCCTATGCCCAAGCCGCTCGCCGCGCAGTGCCGGCGGTGGTGCATATCTACACCAGCAAAGCCGTGCGTGCGCCGCGCAGCCCTTGGGCAGAAGACCCGATCTTCAAATATTTTTTCGGTGAGCGCTTCAATGAGCGGCCCCAACGCGCCGCGGGGCTGGGCAGTGGCGTGATCGTCAGTGCCGAAGGTTTCATCCTCACCAATAACCATGTCATCGAAGCCGCCGATGAAATTGAAGTTGCCCTCAATGACAGCCGAAAATTCAAGGCCCGGGTGGTCGGACGCGATCCGGATTCTGATCTTGCAGTGCTAAAGATCGCGAGCCCCGGCAAGCTGCCGGCGATCAGTTTTGCCTCACCGGGCAGCCTCAAGGTGGGCGATGTAGTGCTCGCAATCGGCAACCCCTTTGGCGTGGGCCAGACCACCACCATGGGCATTGTGAGTGCGCTGGATCGCACGCAGCTTGGCATCAACACCTTCGAGGATTTCATCCAGACCGATGCGGCGATCAACCCGGGAAACTCCGGCGGTGCGCTGGTCGACACCCAGGGCAAGCTGGTGGGGATCAACACCGCGATCTACACCCGCACGGGCGGCTCGGCGGGAATCGGCTTTGCCATCCCGGTGTCGCTGGCGCGCGATGTGATGGAGCAGATCATCCAGAATGGCTCGGTGACCCGCGGCTGGGTGGGTGTGGAAATGCAAGAGCTCACGCCGGAGCTGGTGGCGGCCTTCAATCTGCCTGACACCCAGGGCGCACTGGTGGCCGGGGTCATTCGCAATGGCCCGGCAGATCGCGCCGGCATGCGGCCGGGCGACATCATCGTCGCGGTGGCGGATCGCAAGGTCAGCACCCAGCGCGATGTGATCGAGAATATCGCGCGGCAAAAGCCCGGCACCGGCTCACGGCTTAAAATCCGCCGCGGCAATGATGTGATCGAACTGGATATCGAAGTCGGCAAGCGGCCGACGCCGAAGATCGCGCAGGACTAGCCCGGCACTGCGCGCGGCGCGCTCAATCTGACAGGCGCCGTCTTTTCGACGCCGGCTCGTCCTGGGCGGCCTGCAAATCCTGATGCTGACGAATCATTTCCGCAATCTCGTGGAAGTTTTTTTCCTCGGCAATCTGCAGCGCATCCCGCCCCAACTCGTCACGCAGCGATTGATCGATTTCATCCGCACTCAACAAGGCGGGCACCACACTTTCATTGCCGCAATAGGCTGCCACCATCAGCGGCGTCATGCCGCATTCATCGCGCTGATTGACATCATAAAAGCCCGATTTTAAAAGCGTGGCCATCACCTCGCCCATATCGCCCAACATGCCTTCAAAGCCTTCCGCGGCAGTATGCAATGCATACCAGCCTGAGTCTTGCCGATTACCAAGGTTGATGCCAGGTATCTTGATCAGCGCCTCAACCGCCTCGAGGCGCGCATCTTCGATTGCAATGCGAAACGCGCTCCAGCCCATGTGCTCCTTAGAATCCACCTCGATGCCCGGCACCTCAAGCAACGCCTTGATGCTGTCGATATCACCATCCTCGCAGGCGCGATCCAGCGCCGTGAAGCCTTCAGGATCGCGCGCATTGATGTTGATCGGCTGCCCTCCCTCCTGCGGCTTGTGAGAAGCGAATATTTTTACAATCTCTGACCGTCCATTCAGCACCGCCGTGATGAGGGGGGTGAAGCCCTGCGAGTCGGCTTTATTCGCATCCACCCGCGCATCATCCAGCAATGCTTTTACCCCCTCAACATGCCCGTTCCTCACCGCCTTCATGAGCGCGGTTTCACCCTGGGTGTCTTCTGCATTGACATCGATTTGCGGCACAGCAAGCAATATTTTTGTCATTCCCTCCGGTTGCGTGGCCGCCACTTTCATAAGCAAGCTCACACCCGTCTCGTCAGTGCCATTCACCACAGCATCGGCAAAGGGCAGGATGGTTTGGGCGAGCTCGTGCTGCGCCAGGAGGAAAACATGCCAGAGCACACGTCGCAGGTATTCACCATGCTCAGCAGATTCTGCGACGCGCGCGCGGTGCGCCTTGGCCAATTCCCGAACGCTTTCCAGATGGCCCGACATCACGGCCGCCGTGAGTGGGATGTAGCCATGCGTGTCTTGCGTTATCAGGCTCGCGCCAGCTCGGATCAAGGGTTCAATGAGCTCCGGTTTGTTTTTCACCGCGGCAAAATGCAGCGGCGAGGCCCAAGGCTTGACGCTGGCATTCGCATCTGCCCCTTTTTGCAGCTGGGCGCGCACACCCGGCAGATCATTTTCAAACAAGGCTTTCACGAATGCCGAGAGACCTTGATGATCGCGATAATCAAGCCCCAAATCCGAGAGCGTGAGGTCGGCCATCATCAGCTCGTTTTGCTCCAGATCGGCGAGCGGTTTTCGGCTCGCCTTCAACACGAGCTCCGGCGGCAAGCAACGAATCCCGGCCAGATTGACCAGCATCATGGCCAAAGCAAGTTTCGTTTTGAACTGAATGGTGGCTTCAGCCGAGGCCCCTTGCGGGCCAATCGCCACCCCGTTGCGATGCATCATCGACTCCCACCAGTGCGGACTCTGTTCGTCGAGGAAGGCATCCAGCTTTGCGATCATGCTGAGCATTTCTTGTGCAAGTCCGATACCTCGGGCAGATCACTACTGAACGTCGGATCCACCCCCTCGGGCACCTGCAGCAGCCTTTGAACGCAGCCGGTGGCACAGGGCCGCTCGTGGTGGATATCAACCAGCCGATCGACAAAGGCGCTCATCAAATTTTGCCGGATGCCGGGATCCGCATGACGGCTGGCGTAAGTCCACACCTGAATCAGCACCTCGACGATATCGGTGACCAGCCCGGCCTCATTCACCGGCTCACATTGGCTCAGCATGAAATCCAGCCCTGCCAACGCCTGATCAGCGATGCTCACACCCTGCCTTTGCCCTTGCGGCAAGCGGCGCTGCATCTGGATCTGGGCCTGAATGTGGAGGGTGGTGGCGGGCAGATTCGGGATCGAGCTGCCATTCGCTCTGCGAAATTGCGCCAGCGCGAGCGCACCGGTCGAAAGAAGCGAACCAAGATGCACATTCGGCGCCCACCCTGCGCCCAGCTCATCAAGCAACGCTTGCTGAGCCCTGAACCGTAAATCGCGCTCGCGACGCTCTTCGAGCGAGGGCGGCAGAACCCCGCTGGCAATCGGTTCGATTTCACTGCGAAACACGGGCGCGTTGTTCACAAAAAAGATCGGCTGGCCTTGTGCCAGATCGCACAAGTCTCGCGCGGATTCGACCACGCTTTCCCCGAACATCAAGGCGGAGAAGAATTTCCGTCCAACGGCATTCAGGGCGCGCGGGCGGGTGCTGGCTATCGGCGCCTCCACAGGGGAAACACCCGCTGAAGATGAAACAGGCTGCATGACTGAGGATGAGGGAAATCTTGGAAGAGCCCCTCAGTTCGCGGGCCGGGCCGCAAGTTCCACCCCGTCCCCGGGGGTATTGTGCGCTGGGTCAGCCCGCCCTCCTTGCTAGCTGCTCTGCGGACGCGTGCCAATCATTCGCGCCAAGATGATGCCCAGCTCATAAAGCAGCCACAGCGGGATGGCGAGCATCAACTGGGAGAGCACATCAGGCGGGGTGAAAATAGCGCCAAGGATAAAGGCACCCACGATCACATACGGCCGCGACTCGACGAGCTTTTCGATACTCACCATGCCCATGCGCACCAGGACGATCACCACCACCGGCACCTCGAAGGTCACGCCGAAAGCAACGAAGGTGCTGATTACAAAGCCGAAATATTTTTCAATATCGGTCATCCAGGCCACGCCATCGGGCGCCACGCTCGCCATGAATTTGAAGACCGTGGGGAACACCACGAAATACGCAAACGACATGCCGATGAAAAACAACAGCACGCTAGACACCACCAGCGGCAAAGCGAGCTTTTTTTCCGAGGCATAAAGCCCCGGCGCGACAAAGCCCCACACTTGGTAGAGCACATAAGGCAAGGCAATCAAAAAAGCAGCCAGGCCCGCCACTTTCATTGGCACCAGGAACACGCCCACCACATCGGTGGCGATCATTTGACCGCCTTGGGGCAGCGAGGCAAGCAGCGGCTGGGCCAACAGAGCGTAAAGATCTTTCGCCCACGGAAAAAGGCAGATGAACACCAGCAGCACCGCGCCCACCGCCCGTATCAGCCGATCGCGCAGTTCCACCAGATGCGAGAGAAAGCTCTCCTGGAATTTTTCCTGGAAATCGTTGTTGTCGTCAGACATGTCAGGCGCTTCTGGGTGGGGGCGGTGTGGTGGGGCGCGGCACGGAGGGGTCTTCCTCACGGGTCACAAGAGCCGGGGCCGTGTCATGCGATGCCAGCGCCTCTGCCTCATACGAGCGCGAAAGCTCCGCTTCCATGCGCGCCATCTCTCTCTCCACGTCGTGCGCGGCCGCTTCGAGACGGCCGGCATCCAAGGGTTCGAGATTCTCCTTGGCTTGCGACTCGACCTCCTGCGCCGTCTCATTCACTTGCGATTGCACCGCCGCCATTTCACTGGTGATCGAGGTTTGCAGGTTGCTCGCCGCTGCGGCCACCTCCGCCTGCATTTTTTTCAGGTCTTCCAGCTGCATCTCGCGGCTGATGTCCGACTTCACCTGCGTGGCATAACGCTGAAAGCGGCCGATAAGATGCCCTACGGTGCGCGCCACCCGCGGCAGGCGCTCAGGACCGATCACCACCAGCGCCACGATGGCAATGATGAGGATCTCGGAAAAGCCGATATCAAACATGAATAAAGGGCCCCGCGAGGCGCCTACGCGCCCCGGCTAATCCAGCTGGCTTACGATTTGGCCTTGTCGGTGACTTGACCTTCGATGGTCTGGCCGCCGGCGTCCTTCGCCTGGGTGATTTGTGAAGGGGGCGCCGCATTGGCAGCCTCGGTGCCGCCATCGCGCATGCCTTTTTTGAAGTCGCTCACTGCGCCACCCAAATCCGAGCCGATGTTGCGCAGTTTTTTGGTGCCGAACACCAAAACGATGATGAGTAGAACAACCAACCAATGCCAAAGGCTGAATGAACCCATGATGCTCTCCTGAAAATCAATATGAATGCAGTCTTGCGAAGACTTGAAAAATATCAGCGCCGAAGCATGGCAGGCAGTGGCTCAGGCCCGCCGATGATGTGAAGGTGCAGATGATACACCTCTTGCAAGCCGACACGCCCGGTGTTGATGATGGTGCGAAAGCCCTCTGTCGCCCCAGCCAGGCGCGCCAGCTCGCCGGCCTTGGCCAGCATCTTGCCCAGCACCGCCTGATGCGTGATATCGGCCTCCATCAGCGAGGCAATGTGTTGCTTGGGGATGATCAAAAAGTGCACCGGCGCCACCGGGTGGATGTCATGAAAAGCGAGGATATCCTCGTCTTCATAAAGCTTGCGGCTGGGAATATCGCCGGCGATGATCTTGCAGAAAATACAGTCGGTCATGGCGTTAAGCTCCTGGCTGGGGCGTGAGTGTCGGCTTGTTAAGCGGGCCGGCTGTTTTTTTCTTCGATGCCCGAGACCCCTTCGCGCCGGGCGAGCTCAGCGAAGAGCTCATCGACCGAGCCGCCTTGATGGGCCAACAGCACCAGCGAGTGAAACCAGAGATCGCAGATCTCGCGCACCAGATGGGCCTTGTCGCCGTCTTTCGCGGCCATGATGGTCTCGGCGGCTTCTTCGGCCACCTTTTTGCAAATCGCCTCGGTGCCTTTGGCGTAGAGCGAGGCGACATAAGAGCTTTTTGGGTCGGCACCGCGGCGCGCAGCCAGGGTGTCGGAGAGCCGGGTCAAGACATCGCTCATCGGTAGATATCCTTGGGGTCTTTCAGAACGGGATCGACCGCCTGCCACTGGCCGTTTTCAAGCTTCAGAAAAAAGCAGCTGCGCCGCCCGGTGTGGCAGGCGATGCCGCCTTGTTGCTCGACTTTGAGCAGCACCACATCGGCATCACAATCAAGCCGCACTTCGCGCACGGTTTGCACATGGCCGGATTCTTCGCCCTTGTGCCAAAGCTTGCCGCGGGAGCGCGACCAAAACACCGCCTGGCCGCTCTCAACTGTGAGCCGCAGCGCCTCGCGATTCATCCACGCCACCATCAGAATCTCGCCGCTTTTAGCATCCTGGCTGATCGCCGGCACCAGCCCGGCCTCATCCCATTTCACGGCATCGAGCCAATCGCTCATAGCCGCACCTCGATGCCTTGGGCGCGCATGTATTCCTTGGCTTGGCGCACGGTGTATTCGCCGTAATGAAAAATGCTGGCCGCGAGCACTGCATCGGCGTGGCCACTGCTCACACCCTCGGCCAAGTGTTGCAGATTGCCCACCCCGCCGCTGGCGATCACCGGCACGCTTACTGCGTCGGCCACCGCGCGGGTGAGCGCGAGATCAAAGCCATTTTTAGTGCCATCGCGGTCCATGCTGGTAAGCAGGATTTCGCCCGCGCCAAGCGAGGCCACTTTCTGCGCCCAATTCACCACTTCCAGGCCCGTGGCACGCCGCCCGCCGTGAGTGAAGACTTCCCAGCGATCAGGGCCCTCGGGGGGCGAGACTTTCTTGGCGTCAATCGCCACCACGATGCACTGCGAGCCGACCTTGCTGCTGGCCTCGAACACCAACTCCGGGTGATTCACCGCGGCGGTGTTCATGCTCACCTTGTCGGCCCCGGCATTGAGCAGGCGGCGCACATCGTCCACCGCGCGGATGCCTCCGCCCACGGTGAGCGGAATGAACACCTGCTCGGCCACTTTTTCCACCACATGCAAGATGATGTCGCGCTCATCGGAGCTGGCGGTGATATCGAGAAAGGTGAGCTCATCGGCGCCCTGCTCGTCATAACGGCGGGCGATTTCGATCGGGTCGCCTGCATCGCGCAGGCCGACAAAATTGATGCCCTTGACCACGCGGCCGGCACTGACATCAAGGCAGGGAATAATTCGTTTGGCGAGCATTCAAAAAAGCAGCGCCGGCATCATGCCGGCTGCCCCAGGGGAAGTGAGTGTGGTTATTCGTTGAAATCGGTGAGCGTTTCGGCCTCCGAGAGCTCATCGGCGCGGGCCTGGGCTTCCCGAAAATCGAGCGTGCCTTCGTAGATGGCCCGGCCGGTGATGGCGCCCATGATGCCTTCGTCTTCCACCGCGCAGAGCTTGTCGATATCAACAAGATTGGCAATGCCGCCCGAGGCGATTACCGGGATGCGCAGCGCCTGGGCCAGCTTCACGGTGGCTTCGATATTGACGCCGGTGAGCATGCCATCGCGGCCGATGTCGGTATAGACCACGGCTTCCACGCCGAGATCTTCAAATTTCTTGGCGAGATCGATCACATCATGGCCGGTCATTTTCGACCAGCCATCGACCGCCACTTTGCCCTCTTTGGCATCGAGGCCCACGATGATATGGCCGGGGAAGGCGCCACAGGCATCATGCAAAAACCCTGGGTTTTTCACCGCCGCGGTGCCGATGATCACATAGCTGATGCCGTCATCGAGATAGCGCTCGATGGTGTCCAGATCGCGGATACCACCGCCTAACTGAATCGGGATTTCATCATCGAGCTCATCGACAATCGCCTTGATCGCCGCTTCATTGATCGGCTTGCCGGCGACAGCGCCATTTAAGTCGACGATATGCAGTCTTCTCGCGCCCTGATAGAGCCAGTGTCGGGCCATCGCCCGGGGGTCTTCTGAGAACACGGTTGCATCGGTCATGTCACCTTGCTTGAGGCGCACGCAGTGGCCATCCTTGAGGTCAATCGCAGGTATCAGAAGCATAAGGCAGGCTCGAACGGAAGTTACGAAGGTAATAAAAAGTTAGTCGGTATTTTTGACGGCTGCCACAACGCGCGAATTTAGCCCATCAAGGATTCCAGCGCGCGAAGTTGGCGAGCAACAAAAGCCCGCCGGCCGCGCTTTTTTCCGGGTGAAATTGAACTGCGGCGATATTATCCCGCGCCACCGCACTGGTAAAGGGCAGGCCATACACGGTGCGGGCCAGGGTGAGCTCGCCCTCTTCCGGGCGCACAAAATAGCTATGCACAAAATAAAACCGCGCGCCCTGCGCGATGCCGGCAAAAAGCGGATGTTCGCGCACCGTGGTGACTTCATTCCAGCCCATGTGCGGCACCTTGAGCCGGCTGCCATCCGGGGCGCGCATGGCTTCATCGGGAAACCGCGCCACATCGCCCTGGAACACGCCCAGCCCATCGACATGGCCTTCTTCGCTGCGCGAAAAAAGCATTTGCAGGCCGATGCAGATACCCAGAAAAGGCTTGCTGCGCGCCGCCTCGATCACCGCCTCGCGCAAGCCGCGCTGCGAGAGCTCGCGCATGCAGTCGGGCATGGCGCCCTGGCCGGGCACAATCACCCGGCTGGCGGCGGCGAGATCGTCGGCGCGGTCGGTGACGATCACCCGCGCATCGTGCGCCACATGCTCAACCGCCTTGGCCACGGAGCGCAGGTTGCCCATGCCGTAATCAACAATCGCAATGGTGTTCATGAAAGAAAGGCTTTACAAGGCGCCCTTGGTGGAAGGAATGGTGCCGCCGGCACGCGGGTCGTATTCAGCCGCCATGCGCAGCGCCCGGGCAAAGGCCTTGAACACCGTCTCGCACTGGTGGTGCGCGTTGTTGCCGCGCAGGTTG
>JBEAUN010000236.1:0-3844 GCA_041161415.1 Pseudomonadota bacterium
CGACGAAGAAGGCCGTGTGCTCCATGCCATGACCGCCGATGATGCCGAGCGGATTTTGCGCGAGCGCAAGAATCTCACCGAAGACCAATCGCTTTACCTGCCCTGCGCCGTGGCCGCCGTGCGCGGTGGGGTGGCGCGCGCCCATTTAATTGATCGCGATTATGACGGCGGCTTGCTACTGGAATTTTTTACCCGCGAGGGGGTGGGCACGCTGGTCACGCGCGACCCGTTGGCCCGCGTGCGGCCGGCGACCGTGGAGGATGTGGGTGCGGTGGTGAGCATCATCTCGCCACTCGAAGCCGACGGCACTCTGGTGCGCCGCAGCCGCGAGTTGCTTGAGGTGGAAGCCGAGCGCTTCGTGCTGCTCGAGCATGATGGTATGCCGGTGGGCTGCGCGGCGCTCTATCCCTTCAGCGATGAGGAGGCGGCCGAGCTTGCGTGTCTGGCAGTGCGCGCCGAATACCGGCGCGAAGGCTATGGCGAAATGCTGTTGGAATACGCCGCCCAACGTGCGCGCGGCATGGGGCTTAAAAAATTGTTTGTGCTCACCACTCGCACTGCGGATTGGTTTCGCGAGCGCGGCTTTTCCGAGGTGGGGGTCGAGGAGCTGCCGGCCCAAAAGCGCGAGCTTTACAATTTTCAGCGGCGCTCGAAGGTGCTGGTGCGATCGCTTTCGTGAGCGTGCGCACGCACCGAGAGGGTAACTTCAGTAGTAAAATCGCGCTCAATTTTTAGACGCGAAGGACGCACAGCATGGCCCGCATGGTTCAATGCATCAAACTTGGTCGCGAAGCCGAAGGGCTGGATTTCCCGCCCATGCCCACCGAGCTTGGCAAACGGATTTATGAAAATGTATCCAAGGAAGCCTGGGCGCAGTGGGTCAAGCACCAGACCATGCTGGTCAATGAAAATCGCCTGAATCTCGCCGACCCACGGGCGCGGAAATATCTCGCCGAGCAGATGGAGAAGCACTTTTTTGGCGCGGGTGCCGATCAGGTGCAAGGGTATGTGCCGCCTGCTTAAGGGGCGGGGTGGTGCTCATGTTGTTGGGTGTCGTTGATTATGTGTTCGGGCACCACTGCGGCGCATGATTGGGGCAATGTGTTGCCTTATCGATTGCGTCACCGCTTGTTCCTCTGGTGCTTGGGGGGGCGAGAAGTCGCGAGAAGAGCATTCGAAACTGCCCGGCGCCATCGCACCCGTTTTTTTCTCCTGCTGCGGTTGGGTTTGTCTATTTCTGCGCTTGCCAACTGCAAGAAATTCCTCTGGTTCGCTGCGCGAAAATAGGCCCGCTGCGTCGCCATAGGTTGGGAACACTCGGCCTGGCCATTACCTGTTTTTGAAAATCTGGTTAAACTCAACCGATAACAATCACGCATCGTAAGTGGGTCGGGTAAAGCTTGATTTAAAATCCCGCAAAATAACCACTTTTCTTGGAGAGATGTGATGCTCTATTTCTACATCTTGTGGTTCTGGCTAAACATGGTCCTCGCTTTTGTCATCGCGGGAATTTTTCAGGCGAGGATCACAGAGGTGCTACTCGCTGCGCTCTTTTATACCTTGGCCGCGGCGTTGCCCATTGTGGGTGCCACGACCGAGGTGTTGCCGCAGTATCCTTGGGCATGGCATGCAATCAGTGTCGTGGTGCTGGGTGGGGCGGCCGCGTTGTTGGGCTCAATCCGGTTGCACTGGGGCTTGTTGTTTTCGATCGTGTATCACATCTCCACCTGGGGCGTGAAGTTTGGCCTCAAGTGGGTCGAGCGGAGTTTATTCTGATTTGTGATTTTGCTATTTACCTGCTGGGGAGCCAGCAGGGGGCGACAGCGATGGGCTCAATTGCCGCTTAGCGCCTCGCGCTCGATTTCTTCCACACTGGTGTGGCGCACATCGCGCCCCTTCACCATGTAGATCACGTATTCGCTGATATTTTTGGCGTGATCGCCAATACGCTCGATGGATTTGGCGGTGAATAAAATCTCCAAGCCACGCGAGATGCAGCGTGGGTCTTCCATCACATAGGTGATCAGCTGGCGCATGATGGATTTGAATTCGCTATCCACCTGCGCGTCTTGCCGCACCACTTCCGCGGCTATATGCAGATCGAGTCTGGCGAAAGCATCGAGCGCTTTATGCAGCATCTCGGCTGCCAGTGTGGCGGCGTGTTTTAATTCGATGCGCGGAATCATGCCGCTGTCTGCGGTGTGAATCGCTTTGGCCATCTTGGCCACTTTTTTGGCTTCATCGCCGATGCGTTCGAGATCGGTGATCACTTTCACCACCGTCATGATGAGCCGCAAATCACCCGCTGCGGGCTGGCGCTTGGCGATGATGTGGCTGCAGGCTTCATCGAGCTCGACTTCGCGCAGATTGACTTGATGATCATGGTCGATCACGCGGTCGATCAAGGCCAGATCGCCGCTGGTGAAGCCTTCCATCGCCTGCTCGATTTGGGATTCCACCATGCCGCCCATTTGCAGCACGCGGGTGCGGATGGATTCAAGCTCGGCGTCGAATTGCTTTGAGGTGTGATCGGAAGTGGTCATGGCAGGCACGCGGATGCGGAAGATATGAACGCTAGCATCCGACTGTGAAAAAAATGTGTCAAGTATTTCGTGTCAGGGTGATCACGCCTCCGGGCGAGGCGAGCAGCGCCACATCCGCGCCACGGCGTGCAAAGAGCCCGCTGGTGACGATGCCGACGATATGATCGAGGCGCGTTTCGAGACCTACCGGGTCGGTGATCGCAAGGCCGGCGACATCGAGAATCACGTTGCCATTGTCGGTGATGAAGCCTTCCCGCAATCGCGGGGTGCCGCCGAGTTTGGTGATTTCGCGGGCCACATATTCGCGCGCCATCGGAATCACTTCGATGGGTAACGGAAATTTGCCCATCACCGCCACGCGCTTGGAAATGTCGGCGATGCAGATGAATTTTTGAGCCACTGCGGCGACGATTTTTTCGCGAGTGAGTGCCCCGCCGCCGCCCTTGATCATGGCGAGTGATTCATCAATCTCATCCGCACCATCGACATACACCGGCATCTCGGTGACATCATTGAGATCGAGTACGCGAATGCCATGCCCGCTCAGGCGCTTCGCGGTGGCCTCGGAGCTTGCCACGGCGCCGGGGATGTCATGTTTTATCTCTGCCAATTCATCAATGAAAAAATTGGCCGTGGAGCCTGTGCCCACCCCCACAATTTTGCCGGGCACGACGAATTGCATGGCTGCGCGGGCGGCGGCGCGTTTGAGATCATCCTGATTCATGGGGGCACCTTGTTTGGAAGCGGCGGATTGTAGCGCGAATGACCTCATCGGGGCGCATGCCCCAGACCGAGACCACGCCAGCGCGGCGTGACGGACTAATCTCGCTGTCGCCCGGGCTTTGCTGTAGGGAAGGACTTCTTGTTTTGTTTCCGCGCGACTTCGATCCAGCGGCGAAGCGTGCGGCCATTGATATTGAATTCGCGTGCCGTCTGAGTTTGTCGGCCGGTCTCTTTTACCCGCTCAAGTACCTGCTTTTTGAATGCGGCCGAAAAGTGCGGTGCGTGCGAGCGCCCGGATGGATAGACCCATGACGCAGTCTGTCGTTGGCGGGTGCGGGTTTGAGGCGAGGTCGGCTTAGACTTTCTGCCGCCGGTTCGTGCCGACTGGTTACCCCAAGCGGGGAGTGCCACAAGTGGCCGGTTGTTGGGTGTGCTGCCTACCGATGTGGTATTGCTCAGCGGCTTGCTCTGAAGCGTTGCCCGCAGTCGCTCTGCATGCAGGCTGGGTACCAGCGAGGGTGGAGCGGGCTCGACGTTCGTGGTGTCAGCGGGAAGGCTGAACGTCAGCTCATTCAGAT
>JBEAUN010000310.1:0-2517 GCA_041161415.1 Pseudomonadota bacterium
GCCCACGGCCCAGCACAATCCACGAAAGCTTCTCGGCATCAGAGACATTCGGATCCGACACCAATCGCACTTTGGGCGCTTGTGCCGTGCCTGTCACCTCCACCCCCGCCTCCACCGGCAGCCCTTTTCTGAGCGCTCGCACATTCAAGCCCGGGTTATCGATCGGGCCTTGGAAATTCACCAGCCCGCGATCGATCGTTAGCGTCTGGCCATAGGCATCGAACACCCCATCCACCGCGCGAATCGAGCCGCTGGCCTGCAAGGGCGCTGACCCTTGAGCACGCAAACGCACCAAGCCTTCAAGCCGCGTGGCCAAGCCTTGGGCGCGCAGATAACACTGCGAGCCCATGTCGGCCTGCGCATCCACATCCAGCCGAAAGCGTCGCGAGGCCGGCGCTTCGCGCCCCAGCACCACCACATCCGCCGAGCGGCTGCTGATTTTATGTTTTTGATAATTGATGAAGGCGGCATCCACTTTGGTGCGCGCGGAAAGCTTCGCCCCCTCGCGGCTGGCGCGCAGCGTCCCCTCGCCGGACGCCATCAGCCATTGGCCTTCGCGCGCCAGCAAGGTGGCCCGCTCGGCACTGAAATCCAGCTGTGCGGTGGTGTTGGCCACGTTGAGCACACCCTCTGCCCGCACCCGCCCGGCGCTCTTTTGCACCTCAAAGGGCGCGTCCTTGGGCGGGGCGCGATACGGCGTGACAAAGTCCGCCTCCACCCGCGCCACGCCTTCGGAAAATTTCACCCGCAAAGCGCCCTCTTCCAAGCGCAAGCCCTGATCGATCAGCGCTACTTGCAAGGCCCGCCCACCGAGCTCGCCGCTCGCCTGCAAAGCGCGTGGCGTGCCGGTGAGCCTGATCTGGCCATTCAAACTGCCGGCGGTTTTTAAATTCGGGTCGATGATCGGCCCCAGCCAATCGAGCATCGGCATGGCCAGCACAAAGCTGCCCTCAACCGGGCCATCTTGTTGCAGTGAAAATGCCTGCGGCAACACCCGCGCCGCGAGGTTACCCGAGAGCTCACCCAGCCGCGCCCCGCGGGCGATGAATTTCACTTGTGCGCGGGTGCCTCGCGCCTCGGCATCGAGCCTCAGATCCGAGAGCCCAAGGCTCACCGGCATCTCGCCGCCCAAGCCGATATCGCCGCTTTCCCGAAACACTGAAACCTTTGCCTCGCGCAAGGCCGCAAGCTTCACATCCCACGCGCCGCCCAACCGCAAGCCACCTTCCAGCAACTGTCCGACACCCACCCCCAATCCTAAGCCCGAAAATCGACCACGCGACACCACGCCCTCCGGACCCATGCGAGTGTCTTCAAGCACCACGCCGCCTTCTTTGCCAGTCAGCCGCGCGAGCCCAAGGCTTGCACTGCCCGCACCGATTTGCACGCGGGCCGGCACCTCAAGGGTGAGGGGCATAACGGCCCCGCGATGGGCGAAATGCTCCAACATGCCAGCCCAGGCGAATCCCTCTTTCAGGCCTCCACGCGCGCGCGCTTCGATGTCCCCGCCACCCAGTTTCGGCGCGGTGCTAAGCGACACCGTGATCTCATGCTGCGCGCGGCTGCCGGCGATTTTTGCGTCCAGTTGCTTCACCAGCGGCACATCATCGAAACCCAGCGCATCGCCCTTTAGGCTCAGCTGCACCGCACCTGCCGCGCCTTCATCCAAGCGTGCACGTAGAACAAGCCCACCGGCACGCAGCCGATCAAATCTGAGCGCCTCGCCTTCCATATCGAGGACGAGCGCCGGTGCGTCCCACCGGCCAGAGAGTGTGCCACTGCCCTTCAAGCGCCCACCGAACGCAAGCCCCAGGCGCTCAAGCGCGGCCCAATCGGCGCGCATTTCCAGCACATCGCCCGGTCGTCCGAAGGCGCCGTGGGCATCGAACTGATTGCCAGCGAGATCAAGATGAAGCTGCGCTTTCGAGAGCCGCTTTTCGCTGAGTGAAAGCGTGCCTTCGCCGCCGAGACCACGCGGCCCGGAGGGGGTCTCGATGCGGCTGTCATGCAATGCAAAGTGAAGTGCCGTCTGCCAGCCCGGCGCGAGACTGCCTGTGGCATTCAGCGTCGCATTCAAGCGTGCGCGGGGCGCCTTCGCCCACTGCGAAGGGTCGAAATTTTGAAGCGCCCCCTGCATCGCAAAGGCTTTGTCGCCGGTGAGCTTCAGCCACCCGCGTGCGCTCGCCTCGCCGCCCTTGGACTTCAGCGTCACCCGCTCCATGTTTAATGTGTCGCGATTGGCTTCGGCCAAAAATGTCGCCGACAACAGCGTGTCGCTCAAGACGCCCTCGGCACGCCAAGTGTGCGCATCGCGGGAGGACAGAGTCACCGCGCCGCCCAATGCGCTCTTGGCAAGCGCGCTGTGGAGGCTGCGCAAATCCACGCGTTCAAAACCGAGCTTGGCGGTGATCGATTGCCGCTGCCATTCGGCCCCACCCGAAACGCCCCCACCACCGGGAAGCGCCACCTGCAAGCCGCTAAGCGCCATGCCCTGCTGCGACACCGAGAGCCTTGCCC
>JBEAUN010000341.1:0-2872 GCA_041161415.1 Pseudomonadota bacterium
CCGGTCTCGGCAATCGCGCGCACCCGCTCAAGGCTTACCCCGCCTGAGGCCTCCAGTTCGGCGCGGTGGCCGGTGATCGCCACCGCCTCGCGCATTTCGGCGATGGTCATGTTGTCGAGCAGAACCATCTTGGCGCCGGCATCCAATGCCTCGCGCAGCTCATTCAGGGTTTCCACTTCGATCTGAATGAAGACATTCGAGGGCGCGATTTTCTGCGCACGCTCAAGTGCCGGGGTGATGCCGCCAGCGGCGATGATGTGGTTTTCCTTGATCAGCACGCCGTCATAGAGGCCAATGCGGTGATTGCAGCCACCGCCCACCTTGACCGCGAATTTTTGCGCCATGCGAAGGCCGGGCAGGGTTTTACGGGTGTCGACGATCTTGGCATGCGTGCCGGCCACGGCCTCGACAAAGCGGCGGGTGATGGTGGCAGTGCCCGATAAAAGCTGCAGGAAATTAAGCGCCGCCCGTTCGGCAGTGAGCAGCGCCCGGGCGTGGGCGTGGATGTCGCACAGGGTTTCGCCCTCCTTGATCACGTCACCATCGGTTTTGTGCCAGATGATGGTGGCGTCGCGATCCAGCGCGGCGAAACAGGCGTCGAACCAATCGGTGCCGCAGAGCACCGCATCTTCCCGGGTGATCACCCGGCCCCGGGCGGGGCTGCCTTCGGCAATCAGGCGCGCGGTCAAATCACCTGTGCCCACATCTTCTTCAAGGGCAGTGGCCACATCGCGCAGCACAGAGATGGCAAGCTGATCGGCGAACGGCATGGAGAACTCCTTCATCAAAACGTCGCCCATGATATCACCGCCGCCCCTATTGCGGATTACCCTTAGCAGGCCGCAAAGCCGCGTCTTTTGTGGTATTGTCGCGTGTCGCTTCATTCTCCACTGTTCTTCGCGCGCGAATTCTTCTCCATGTCCCTGCTGTCACTGATCGCAGCCCTGTTGCTGGAACAGGTGCGCCCCTTGCCGGAATCCATCTGGTCGTCGGGCGGGATTTTTAGCCGCTATGCGGCCTTCATCGAGCGCCATTTCAATGCCGGTCAGGCCCGTCACGGCATGATCGCCTGGGTGGTGGCGGTGGTACCGCTGGTGCTGCTGTCGGCGGTGGTGTTTTATCTCCTCTATTTCATCTCGCCGCTACTCTCGCTGCTTTTTAATCTTGGCGTGCTCTATCTCACCATGGGCTTTCGCCAGGTGAGCCATTATTTTTCTGACATTCATCTTGCCTTGCGCGGCGGCGACATCGACACCGCGCGTACCTTGATCGGCAAGTGGCGCGGCCGTTCCGGCGAGGGCTTGAGCTCGAGCGATGTGGCGCGCCTTGCCATTGAAGAAGGGCTCGTTGCCTCGCATCGCCATGTGTTCGGCGTGGTGATCTGGTTTTTGTTGTTGCCTGGGCCTGCGGGGGCGATTTTTTATCGGCTCACCCAGCTGCTGGCGCGTGAGTGGGGTGAACACAGCGATCAGGCGTTCTCGCAGTTTGGTGATTTTGCCCGCCGCGCCTTTTTTCTCATCGATTGGCTGCCGGTGCGCGTGAGTGCCGCCGCCTTTGCCATCGTGGGCGATTTCGAAGATGCCATCTACTGCTGGCGCACCCAGGCCGCGAAGTGGCCGCAGGCCGGGCTGGGCGTGCTGCTCGCCAGTGGCGCGGGGGCGATTGGCGTGCGCCTTGGTATGCCGATTCATGAACACGGCGAATTGGCCGATAGACCAGAGCTGGGTGTCGGGCTGGATGCCGATGCCGATTTCATGCAAAGCACCATCGGGCTCGTATGGCGGGCGCTGGTGCTGTGCTTGCTCTTGCTGCTCGTGCTGTGGGTGGCAAGCTGGGTGGGACACTGATTTCAAATCAACGCAAAAACACAATAAGGGAGAATGGCATGTCCAGAGAAGTCGTTTTCGTCAGTGCAGTGCGTACCGCGATCGGTGGTTTTGGCGGCACGCTGAAAGATCAGGCGCCCGCCGATTTGGGCGCGCTGGTGGTGCGCGAGGCGGTAGCCCGCGCCGGGGTGGATGCCGCGCAAGTGGGGCACCTGGTGTTCGGCAATGTGGTTCACACCGAAGCGCGTGATATGTACATCTCCCGCGTGGCCGCGATCAAGGGCGGCCTTGCCAAGGAAAGCGTGGCGCTCACTGTGAATCGCCTGTGCGGCTCGGGCTTCCAGGCCGTGGTGAGTGCAGCGAATGCCATTCAGATGGGCGACACCGATGCGGCGATTGCCGGTGGTGTGGAAGTGATGAGCCGCGGCGGCTACCTCATGCCCGCCGCCCGCTGGGGCGCCCGCATGGGTGAAGCCAAGCTGGTGGATATGATGGTCGGCGCGCTCACCGACCCCTTCGACACCATCCACATGGGTATCACCGCAGAAAACGTCGCCGCGCAGTATGGCCTCTCCCGCGAGCAGCAAGATGCCTTCTCCGCCGAGAGCCACCGCCGCGCCAGCGCCGCGATTGCCGCCGGCTACTTCAAGAGCCAGATCGTGCCTGTGGAAATCGTCAGCCGCAAAGGCACCACGCTGTTTGAAATCGACGAGCACGTGAAGGCGGAAACCACGGCTGAGAGCCTCTCCAAGCTCAAAGCCGTGTTCAAGAAAGACGGCAGCGTGACCGCCGGCAATGCCTCCGGCATCAATGACGCTGCCGCTGCGTTGGTCATGATGGAAGCCAAGGCCGCCGAGCGCGCGGGTTTGAAGCCCCTGGCGCGGCTGGTGTCCTACGGCCATGCCGGTGTCGCCCCCGAGATCATGGGCACCGGCCCCATCCCGGCCGTCAAGCTCGCGCTCTCCCGCGCCGGCTTGAAGACCTCTGATCTCGATGTGATCGAATCCAACGAAGCCTTCGCCGCGCAAGCCATGTGCGTGAATAAG
>JBEAUN010000351.1:0-3587 GCA_041161415.1 Pseudomonadota bacterium
GGCGGCTGCCAGATGGCGGGTCTGGAGGGGGTCTTGCCAATCAGCCCACGCCGGTGCTAAGGCGCCAGCAAGCACCCCCACCCCCGCGGCAGTCGACAATACAAAACGCTTGGGCCACACCATGAGCAACACACCATCTTTGTCAATCATCAACCCGTAAGATTATCACGGGTGAAGCCGCTACCGCGTGCCAAAGACTGGCAACCGAAAGGCCCGGGTATCCCATCGACTTCACATCGCCTGCAATGCCGGCGCGCCTAGGAACTTCAGACCCAGCCAAAAAAACGAAACGGCAACTTCCTTGTTGTTACCATTGACAGGCACTCGGTGCCGAAAGAGTGAATCCACCTCATCATGCCTTCTGTCATCCCGCCCCAGATCGGCCATTCCGAGCCGCACGCTTGCCGTTCGCTTGACGCTGCATACAGCCCAAGCCGGTTAGAGCACACCCTCGCGGAATGGGTGGCTCACGCACCCTCGGATGAACAACGCGCTGAGGCCGCGCGGCGCATCAAAAAGGCGCTGGCGGAAAACGCCGATTCGCTTGATCTGCGCGGCTTGAACATATCCTACTTGCCCATTAACCCGGATGATTTACCCGCCGTGGTCAAGCTTTGGCTCACCGGTAATAAAGGCATGACAAACCAGCCTTTCAATTGGGCAAACAAGATCGCCGACTTAGGCTTGTTTGTGATTGAGCAGAATTCACTGGAAGCCCATCAAATGTGGGCCAACCTGCTAGCCAGCGCAGGCACGCCCAAGATGATGAGCGCCGGGATCGTCGCCAATCTCAACCTCGGGCATCGGCTGCGAATGTTGCACGCAGACCATCCCGAGCGCGGCGACTATCTGATCGACGCCAAGAAATATTTCGCAACCGCGCTGTCATTGACGCTCTCCCAAAAAAAGGATGCACGGCTGCCTGCCCAATCGATCATGAAACTGCTCGATGCGGGAGAAAATTTTGTAGAAGTACACGGCACGCCGCTGCCTCGCCCCGATCTCGAGCGCATCGCGCGCGGCGAATTGCCGCTGCCGGAGCATGAGCGCCGCGCCCGCTTGGCGCGTGTGGCTGCGCTCGAGGCCGTCTTGCGGCAGATGAATGCTGGCTGGGGTGCCAATGTGCATTTCGCTGGCTTGCTGAGCTGCGGGGCGCTGGCCTGGAGCATGATTCAGGCGCACAACCGCATCGAGCCGCCGGATCTGGACGATACTTGCAGGCAGATCACTGCGCATTTTGCTAACGACCACGAGGCCATCGATGGTCTGTCGTTTTCATTACAACTTGACAGCCCGATCAAAGAAGGCGGGTTGAACACCGATATCTTCGAGGTGATTCGACACCTCTGGGCCTATTGCCAAAACCAAACCGATGCCACCTTGCGCGACAATCTGATTGCCGCCTTTGCCACCCGCTTGCGCGATATTTCTCAGGAGCGCCCCTGCAATACCGGCTGCATACAACGCCTCCTGCAAGTGCCTGACGGCATCGATCCGCGCCTTGAGAAAGGCTGGCCGGATACCGCATCCCTGCGCGCAGAAATCACCACCTTGGTCTCGCGCCTGGATGCCTTTCTGGATGACAAGATCGAAGCGGGCGAAGCAGCGTGGCACGCCTATCAGCCCAGTGATGCATCCCTCCCGCCGGATGATCGACGCCATGAAGCCATCATTCGCTTCAAGCTGCAAAAAGCCGAAGCCGCCATCCGCAAGAGCCTCATCGATCTTCAGGGTTTGCCAGATGATCTGGTGAAGCAGGCCAGCCACAAACCGCTGGCTGATCTGGAGCTCAATGAATTGATGCTCGCGGATAAAACCATCGCCCATCTGAGCACCGAGTATCGCGACCACCGGGGACGCAACGCCCTGCTCAAAGCACTTTTAACTGGCGACAGCAAAGGCGCAATTGAGCAAATCAAGCGTGGCGCTGATGTGAATCTCAACGCGCCAGGCTATGGCTTCCCGCTGCTAATTGCGGCCCAAAATGGCCAGCTTGATGCTGTGAATGCCTTGCTCGACTGCGAAGACATAGACTGCAACCAACGCAATGAAACCGGCTGGACCGCGCTCATGGTGGCGAGTTGGCAGGGCAAAACCGATGTCGTGGAGCGACTTTCCCGCCAACCCGGCATCGATCCGAATCTGATCCAGAAGGAAGGCTGGAACGCGTTGTTGATGGCCACTTTGAAAAACCAACCGCGGAACGTATCCGCGCTTCTCTCTATCGATGGCATCAACCCCAACGGCACCCTCCCCGACGGCACCACCGCATTGATGCTGGCAGCACGCACGGGTCAATTGGAAGTCGCCAAGCGCCTGCTCGAGATGCCGAACATCGACCTCAACCAGACCGACCACCAAGGCTTAAACGCACTCATGATCGCTGCGCGTGCCGGCCATGTGTCAATCGTCAAGGCTTTGCTTGAAAAAGAAGGCATCCGCGTGAACCACCAAGAACCTGACGGTGGCTGGACAGCCCTGATGATGGCCGCGACCAATGGCCACGTCAGCATAGTGGAAGCGCTGCTTGCGGCACGAAATATCGACCCCGAAATCCAGGACAAACTGCAGGGCGCCAATGCACTCATGTTTGCCATCGAGGGCAATCATGTTGAAGTCGTGCGCCTGATTCTGGACAAAGGCGCCATCGATCCCAAGACCCGCAACCAAACGGGAATCAGCGCACGCCGCCTCGCACGCGACCTCGACCACACCGAGATTGTTTCGTTGCTGAACACTCACCCGGCATACGGCAAACCGCCGGGCCGATTGGGACTGGGCCAGATTCTCACACTGATGCACGCCAAAAAATCGCCGCGACACTAGCCCCCTCTCGGCGCAGAAGCGACCGCGACCCTAACAGGCCAGGCGCGCATGGTCGGGGTGAAATCCCCCTTGCGATTTTTGAAAAACTGTATGAATATACAGCCATCAAAACTCGCATTGTCGCCATGACCGACCCCCACGAAAAACTCACCCCGCGCCAGGCTGAAATCCTCGCGCTCATTCGCGAAGCGATCGAGCAAACTGGCGCTCCGCCCACGCGCGCCGAGATCTCCGCCGCCTTTGGCTTTCGCTCGCCCAATGCCGCTGAAGAGCATCTTCGCGCCCTGGCGCGAAAGGGCGCCATCGCGATGGATGAAGGCCGCGCGCGCGGCATCCGGCTCTTGGGCGAGACCGGCCTGCCAGTGATTGGCAAGGTGGCCGCAGGCAGCCCCATCCTTGCCGAGGCACACATCACCCGCCGCCATCAGATCGATCCCAAGCTCTTCACGCCACATGCCGATTACCTCCTGCAAGTACGCGGGCTTAGCATGCGCGATGTGGGCATTCTCGATGGCGATCTGTTGGCGGTGCATCGCACCAGCGAAGCACGCAACGGCCAGATCGTCGTTGCCCGCGTGCATGATGAAGTCACCGTCAAGCGTCTCGCACGTCACGGCGCGATTGTCGAGCTTTTGCCTGAAAACCCTGATTTCCAACCCATCCGGGTGGACACCCGCCGCGAAGTCTTCGCCATCGAAGGCTTAGCCGTCGGGCTGATTCGCAACGGCAGCCTGGCCTGATCACCATGCCCCGGCTTGCCC
>JBEAUN010000355.1:0-10466 GCA_041161415.1 Pseudomonadota bacterium
CACCATTGGCGTGATGATGCTGGAAATGGATGTGGCCGACGCCGTGGCTCGCTTTACGGTGCTCACAGTGGGCGACGGCGTGGTTTCCCAGATTCCCTCCCTTCTGGTTTCCGTGGCAGCCGGTGTGTTGATCACCCGCGTCTCTTCCACCCGGAAAGATGGCGGCGGTGCCTTAGGCAGCGACATCGTGAGCCAGATTGCCGATCAGCCTAGAAGTTTTGTGATTGCCGGGCTGCTGATGCTCGCCCTGTGTGCGGTACCCGGATTGCCCTTGCCCCCCTTTCTGGTTTTTGGTTTGCTCATGCTGGGTGTGGCCCTGCTTTTGAAGCGCACTGCCGCTTCCGAGGCGGTGGTGGATATTGATCAGATCGCAAGCCTCATGCCCGATCACCCCAAGCCCAAAGCGGCCGGAGAGGGCGGGATACCCCGTTTGGGCGTGGCGCCAGCCTCATTGCTGCTTTCGGCGGGGGATTACCGAGCGCTGGATTCCTCTGCGTTCGATCGTTGTCTTTGGTCAGCCCGTGAGCGCTTGTTGAGTTCGGTTGGGCTGCCTTTCCCCGGCCTGCTGATCGGGCCCTCTGATGAGGTGGACGCCGGAAGCTATCTCATCAGGATTCAAGGGGTGGATTTCGACCGCGGTGATCTCGCCGGGGCGGCCTCTGCGGGGAGCGATCCCATGGGTGCAGCGTCGGATTCTGAAGACGTTGCCCAGCGCCTGGTCGATGCACTCGAGGTCGCCATCACCCGCAGCGCGCCTGATTTGCTTACGTTCTCTGAGACGCAGTCGATGCTGCGCCGCCTGGCAACAGATTGCCCGGAGCTTGCTGCAGATTTGGGCAAGGCCGTTACCACCATCCGCGTAGTCGAAGTATTGCGCCGCTTGTTGCAAGAATCCGTGTCGATCAGAAACATCCAGCTGATTGCAGAAAGTCTGCTGTCCTGGGGGTCGAAAGAAAAAGACCCCATTCTTCTCACCGAGCGTGTTCGCTGCGATCTCGCCAGGCAAATCACCAATGCGCTCGCACCTGAAGGAAGGCTCTCTGCAATCACCGTTGCGCCTCGCCTCGAGGATGCTGTGCGCTCATCCTTGCAGCAGACCCCCAATGGCGTGACCGCCGTGATCGACCCCGAAGTCAAGTCAAGGGTCCTGGCCACCTTCGGCGCGATTTACAACAACGTGCCGGACACCGAGCCGTGTGCCGTGATCTGTGCCATGGATGTGCGCCCCCACCTGGCGAAAATGATTTCGCTGCTGCCGCGGCGGTGTTCTGTGCTGTCTCATGGCGAGTTGGCACCCGGGGTCAAACTGAATGTTTTGGGGGCTTGGGATGTGGCTTGAAATCAACCCTCCGCGCAGAACAACCCGCGCATTTCACCGCGCAAACATGTCACGGGTCTGAGGATGGGAGCCGAATACGCCGTCGAGATCGCCAAGCAAGCCCTGACCCTGATGGCCATGGTCTCCTTGCCCTTGGTGCTCACCGCCTTGGTGCTGGGCGTGTCGATTGGCCTCTTTCAAGCGATTACCTCCATCCAGGACCAAGGCGTGGGTACCGCGGTGCGTATGCTGGTGGTATTTGCAGCCCTCGCAGTCTTGGCGCCTTGGATGGGCCGCCAAATACTCGACTTCGCGCTCGGTGTCATGAGCAAAGGTGGCTTCAATGGCTGAAAATGGCGTGAAATCGATGGCAGTTAGGTTTGGGCAAGGGGTGGCGCTTGGTGCTTTCAGGAGCATTCCATTTGCCGTTTTGCGAGGCTTTGTGGTCGCCCTTTTTTGCGGGCTATTGCTCTCAAGCAGTCCTGTCATCGCAGCCTCAGCGAATGATATCCCCTGGTCCGGCCAAAAATTCCGCTATACCGCCACCCAGAAAAATCTGCGTGATCTGCTGGTGGAGTTCGGTATCGCCAATGGCGTGAATATTGTGGTCGCGCCTGAAATCGACAAAATCGTAAGCGTCCGCTTCAATGATCCACCTCAGGTGGTGATCAACTCCCTGGCGAGCTCTTACGGACTTATTTGGTTCTATGACGGTAACGTGCTCTACATCGAGCCAGCCACCAGTGCCCGCACTGAAGTTATCCGCATGTCATATGGCCGCGTGGATGAGCTGCTAGGTTTGCTCAGGCGGATCAAGATCCCAGAGGGGCGGTATCGCCTGAATGCGGATACTGAGCAGAATCTGCTCATCGTTTCTGGACCCAGCCGTTATGTCGAGCTGGTACGGAGCCTTGCCCAGTCCCTCGATAGCGCGCATGGCTCGCGTCGTCAAACGGCGGTGAAGGTGTTCCCTCTAAAGCGTGCGTGGGCAGCCGATTTCCGCGTCAAGCAAAATGGTAAGGACATCGAGATGCCTGGTGTGGTGTCGATGCTTCGCAAGCTATATTCTCCGGCTGCCGCGAAGCCCGAAGAAATGTCTTCGGCGCTGCCACCTGTCCAGTCGCCCGCGTTTGATATGCGTGTTCTCCAAGCGCAGCAAGCTGCCGAGAAAGCCGGACGCTCGCCGCTGACTCCCCGTTTGCCCATGGGGGTGGCCGGAGCATCAATGCCCGCCTCGGTAAGAAAAGAAGTCGGTTTGCCAAGCTTTGAGGCTGACCCAAGCAGCAATTCAGTTCTGGTGCGTGACTACTCCGACCGCATCGACCAGTACGCCAGCGTGATCGATGGCTTGGACCAGGGGGGTGGCCTGATTGAGATCGAGGTCACCATCATGGACATCAGTAGCAATGCATTTGGACGCCTCGGGGTGGATTGGTCCTTGTACAGTGCCAGACTCGACAGCATCGGCTTGTCCGGGCTCTTTGGGAGCCGCCTTGGTATTCCCGGCACCGATGGCCTGCTCCCGCTGGGCGATCGCGGGGCGTTATATCCGGGAGGCAATCTTCCCCGAGTGACGGGTTTAGCGGCCAATGCGGTTATCGGTGGGCCGGGTCGTCAGCTTGTGGCCAAGGTGTCCGCGCTCGAGGAAAGCGGGCAGGGCAGGATCGTCGCGCGGCCTAAAGTGCTCACCATGAATAATGTCGAAGCGGTGCTGGAAAATACTGAAACCTTCTACGTAAAAAGCGAGGGTGCCTATTCCGCAAATCTCTTCGATGTGACCGCAGGTACGACAGTGCGTGTGCTGCCTTTGGTGCTCAGCCGTGGCGGCTCCTCCGGTGTGAAAATGGCGATCGCGATCGAAGATGGCGGCATCCTCGAGCAAACCGATTCGAATATCCCGCGAATCAAACGTAGCAGCATCAACACCCAGGCGGTGGTGGGTGAGGGGGAGAGCGTGCTTTTGGCGGGCTATTCCATTGACAAGCAAGACAAAAGAAGAACCGGGGTGCCCGGTCTCTCTAGTCTGCCGATTATTGGGGCGCTCTTTGGCACTGCAGAGTCGAACGTGACGCGGGCCGACAGATACTATTTGGTAACGCCTCGTATCATTCGGCCAATCGCTGCTTTTGAGCGGGGGGGTGCCGATGAACGTTGATTTGTTTGTCACGACTGGCCCCAATCGCGGAGCCTATGTGCCGATATCCAGTGGGCGCCACGTGGTCGGCGCGTCGGATGACGCCGATATCGTGCTTGAGGGGGCACCCGACACCGGGGCGCTGATCTTTGAAGTGGCCGCTGGCCGCGTGAAAGTCTCGCCGGCGGCGGGTGCGGTTGCCCGCGTCGACGGCAGGGCCTTGGGCCGCGGGGGAGTGACCTTGCAACCCGGCATGGGGATTGAATTTGGGGAGAACGAATTACGGGTTTTCTGGGGCGGTGATATTGCGGATGGGGCCAGTGTGGGGGAGCCCGCCAGGAGAGGCTGGGGCCTGAGAATGCTTGGTATCTTGGTTGTTTTAGTCGGCACAGCAATATTTCTTGCCGAGATTTGGGGGCAGGACTTGCGCAAAAGCGCTGCCTCCGGTGAGAATGGAGGCCCTTCGCAAAAGACGCCGCCCAGCAGTCCCCCTGTGGGTACGGTTGATCGGCCTCCCGGAAAGTCATCTCGCCTCCCGGAGCCTTTATCAGGGGGGATGCTGGAAGCTGTCGAAGCTAGGGTCCGGTCGGTGCTGCGGGGTACCGGTCTAACAGGCAAGCTTGAGGGCGGGCGCTTGGTGGTTACGGGAAGTGTTCTCACGGCAAAGGACGAAAAGCGACTCGAAAGTATGATTGCTGAGGTTAAGCCCTACATTGATGTGGATGTCTCTGGCGTGAGGGGCTTGGGTGGCGGTAACCCCACGCCTCAGCCGACACAAGTCGTTGCCCCGGCCAGAATCGTGGCAGTGAATATCGCCAGTGGCGGCCCTGCAAAGTCTTACTTTGAAACTGAAGACGGGGCGCGGTACTTTGAGGGTGCTATATTTGGTCAAGGGTATGTCGTTTCAGAGATAAGGCCCACGGCCGTGGCCATGGAAAAGGGTGGTCAGCGGGTCGAATATCCCTTGGTGGGGCGTTGATTTTGAAATACTTGCCACCAACCCTTGGGTTGCCTTCGGCCCTTGATGTAATGAGTGAGGAACTTCTAGGCCCGGGCGGTGACTTGTTAGTATCAACAGCGTCTAGGACATCGCGAGAATTGTTGCATCATCTACAGTGGCTATTGACCTCGCCCCTGCCTGTGGATGAGTATGTGGTTGCGGTAAGTCTGAGTGAGGCGTGTGAGGCGGCACTCGACATTCTTGGCTCTCGATCGGTTTGGTGTTCTCCCGCCTCTGCGGAGGGTGCTGAGTCGAGTTAGTGGAGGACGGCCGGCCTGCTAGGCCGAGTTTTTATACTTATTTATAAGGAGTGGGTTATGACAACAGTCGGATCAGCATCGGTATCGGGCGCCCCTTCGGTGGATGATTCCATCGCTCAAATGAAGGCTATGCAAGCTGAGCAGTTGAAGCTGAGCATGGCAGATCGCGAGTTCCAAATGGCCTCAGCCACCATCGAAAAAGGTGATAAGGCTACGGAAAAAGTGGGCGACCGTATCGCCAACTGAAGGCTTTTCTGTTGGGCGGGGCGCTCCTCATGTTTTGAACGGCTCCGCCCAACAGCTCTGTTATTTTTGGGCTCCGTCGTGGTGCTCGACAACAAAGGTGTGAGTGGTGTCTCAATTACCTAGCGGTATTCGGATGCCAGTGAGTCTTGGGCAATGTTGAAGCGAGCTAAGCCTGAGGTGCTTGTGGTTCCGCCTGGCATCGTCTTGGAGTTGTTTGCACTTGCACGTTTTGCCAGTCGGGTGCAGTGCACCGGAGCAGGGCTTCAGATTTTGATTGCGCTTCGGCGAATGCGGCCTGATGTGCCCGAGTTTTCTTCGTATGCAGCGATGGCTATGATTGAGGGGGCGCGGTTTGAAGATGCGATCGGGCTTCTTGAGGAGTATCTGGCCAGTGGTTTCGATGACTGCTCTCTTGTAAGAGTATTACTCGCTTATTCGTATTTTAAAAAAGATGAGCCGGCTTGGGTGCTTCATGCCCGACGATCCGTTGAGCTTGCCTTTCAAGATGGCGGTAGTTCGCACCAAAGGGATATTTTGGCTTTGCTGCCGGTAGATGTGATGGATGCACACTAGGCGGTCAAGCCATTTGTTTGAAGTGAGGGTGCCATGGATGATTTGGGAGCAGTTTCCGCGATAGACGCGGGGCGCGATAAGCAGCTGAGCGCTGCTTTGGAGGGGGTGGTTAATACGTCATTGAGCCCCCATTCCTTGGATCCCCTGCAGATGGTTCCGCCTGGCGGCGATGCGCAATCTCATGGGGTGACGTTCGGTGACAAGGTCTGGACTAACCTCGATAAGCTCTCGACGCAAATGAAGGAGGTGCACGAGGCCGTGCGCTCCAGTATCGGCGCCCCCCAAGAGACGGCAAAGCCCTCGGGCGACATGGTGCATGATATGAAAAGTGAGCTTTCGTTCATGCAAGCGGAAAGCGCCAAGCTGCTCACCTTGCAGATGAAGATGCATGAGTCAGGCGGGGTGTTCAATATCGGTGTGGGGATGGTCCATTCCATCCAGCAGAGTGCGCGCACCCTGCTCCAGGATAAATAAACTCATGCCATTTTCAAAACGGGCTGTTAGGTCCTTTTTCTTTGTCTTTCTCCTTGCTTTTTTATTCGGGTGCAAGGAGTCCCTGTATTCTCGCCTCACTGAGCAGGAGGCGAACGACATGGTTTTGGTTCTGCGCGTGGCAGGGATCGGGGCTTCCAAGGACCGCCTGGACGAAAAGAACTGGGAGGTCCGCGTCGCTTCGGGCGATATGGCCGCTGCGCTTGCCGCCCTGAAGGAAGCAGGGATGCCCAAGGCATCTCACACCGAAATCGGCGATCTATTCAAGAAGCAGGGGTTAGTCTCGTCGCCTTTCGAGCAGCGGGTAAGATACCTGCATGGCGTGTCTCAGGAGCTATCGCACACGCTAAGTCAAATCGACGGCGTGGTCTCTGCCCGGGTGCATATTGTCATCCCCTCACCTAACGGGGATGCACCGAGCGAGCAGAAAGCCTCTGCATCAGTGTTCATAAAGCACCGCAAAGAGGTTAATCTTGAGTCCCAGACCATTGCCATCAAGCAATTAGTCGCTAATGGCGTCGATGGTCTGGACTACGAGAATATTTCCCTCGCGCTGTTTCCAACCAATGTTTCGACCGACGGCAAGTTGCCCCAGATCGAGGGGGTGGCCTTACCGATGGGTATTCAGGCGCTGACCGGTATTGCACTCGTGGTAGCGGGTTTGCTGGTGGCATTCATCCTGGGGGCGGGGAGAGGCGGCGTTTCGGGTGTGTTCGGCGCATCTCGTTCTCGTGCCTCGACCGAGGCAGGTAAAAAAACAACCGGTGCCTGATGGCCCTTACTCTTTCACAGCGCATCCTGCGCTTCAACTTCGACCCAACATGGTTTGCGCACCCGGCGCGGCTGGCGAGTTTCGGTGAGTCAAGCGAGTGGGGCTCTGACTCTTTGCCGAATCTCGGTACAGCTTCGACTGCTTTGCGTGATTTTGGCTTGACGGGGCGTTGGTGCTTCAATTTCGATTGGGCGCCGAGTCGGCTGTCGCTTTTGTCCTCGCATGAGCTGGACGGCGTTTTGGCCCAGCTTGCGCTGCTCGCCTTGCCTGAGTTTCGCACGCTGGTTGTGCGTCGCGAGGATCGGGAATGGATACGTGCAATGCCCGCAGCCTCCTATGAAGGGGCGGCTGGCGTGGGCGATGTATTTCGGGAGCATGGTGAGTTCAAGCCTGCTTCGGGTGTGCTCCGTGATGTGCGTCTTGCGATGCGGCGTCATGGTGCTGCACTGTGGCTCGCCCTTGGGCGTGAGTTAGGTGACGCGGGGCTCGCAAGAATGCGCCTCATGCTGGAGCCCGCGCTTGAGGTGCCGACCATTAGCCTGCCTGAAACGCACTGCAGCCTGTTACATCACGGTTTTGTATCGAGCGTGAACCCACAGCATCACGGAGAGTGGTCATGGCTACGGTGATCAATATTGGCGATTGGGTCATTGCATCGGCACACAAGGTCTGGACGCCCGAGGAGCTCGCTTGTGCCCAGGAGGCGGTGGGCTTGCTTGAAGAAGCGGCCGGGAGAGCCCGTGAGATCATCGCGCAGGCAGAGCGGGACGGTCAGCGTATCCGCGAGACGGCCCAAAACGAAGGCTATAGAGTCGGTGAAGTGCAAGCGCTTCGTCGCGTACTGGGACGTTTGGGGGGTCAAGACGTGTTGATGAAGGCAGTGCGTGCTTTCGTCACCGAGGCCGTGTCTGGATGTGCTCAGAATTTGCTGGCAGGTGATCTTGACCCGGCACGCTATCGTCGCCTGCTCGAGACAGTTGAGCGCACCCTGTCGGGTTGGACATGGATTACCCTGCGCGTTTCGCCTGAAAGTTACGAGGAGGCGGGTGTGGCGGTGGCCGCCATTCAGAGCGGAATCACCGATAGAGTCAAGTTGATTGCCGACGAGGGCTTGAAGCCCGGCGAGTGCCTGATCGAATCGGATGCCGGCTGGCTTGATGGCCGGATTGAAACTCAGTTGCAGCAGGTTCGCGCAGCCGTAGCGGATCTGCTCGATGCCGCGGAAAACGCATCCCGTGAGTCCTGAGGATCACACCTCTGCCTGGTTGAACCTGGCGCGTGCCAAAACGGCTGAACACAGCCGTAGGATGCTCTCCCCCCGGCTGGTCGGGCGTCTGCTTGCGATTAACGAGAGTACGCTCAAGGCATCGCTGACAAACGTCAAAGTGGGCGATTTGTGTGCGCTCAGAACTGGCCTCGCGGATCAATCCGAGTATGCAGAGGTGTTGTCGGTTGATCAAACCGGCAGTGTCTTGATGCCCTTTGGAGAGCCGGGCAAGTTTAGCTTGAGAACACACGTCGAAGCCGTGGGTGGCCGGCACGAGATTCGGGTGGGGCCACAGCTTTTGGGTCGGGTTTTGAATGGCTTTGGCGACTTGATCGACGAGGGCCCAGCCATGACTGGCGGGGTCTCCCGTTCGGTGTCCAATACGGCGCCGCTTGCGCTTGATCGCGAGCGCATCAATGAGCCGATGCCAAGTGGGGTGAGGGCGATCGATGGGCTCACCACGCTGGGTCGCGGGCAACGTATTGGCGTGTTTGCACCGGCTGGCACGGGTAAATCCACCTTGTTTGGCATGATGGCGCGGGGATGCTCGGCCGATGTGGTGGTGCTTGCCCTGATCGGCGAGCGGGGTCGCGAAGTCCGTGAATTCCTGGAGCGCGAGATCGACGAGCATACGCGCAGCCGCTGTGTGACGGTTGTGGCCACGGCGGATCGCTCGCCCGGTGAGCGGTTCAAGGCGGCTGCGGTTGCGATGACAGTAGCCGAGGCTTTCCGTGAGCAGGGTAAGCAGGTGCTGGTGTTGATCGACTCGCTCACCCGCGTATGCCGGGCGCATCGCGATGTGTTGCTGGGCTTGGGGCGCGCGCCGGTGCGAGGCGGATACCCTGCCGCTGTCATGACTGAATTACCAAGGCTTCTGGAGCGTGCCGGCCCAGGTAAAGTAGGCTCTATCACCGGGATTTTCACGGTGCTGACAGAAGGGGATGGCACGCTGGATTTGCTCGGCGAAGAAATTCGCTCGCTGATCGATGGGCATATCGAGTTGTCGCGCAGGCTGGCACAGCATCAGCACTATCCCGCGGTGGATGTGCTGCGAAGCATCAGCCGCCTGATGACGACGGTGGTGCCGCCCCAACATAAAGCGGCAGCGGGACGAATGTTGTCCTTGCTTGCGGCCTATGAAGAGGCCGAGTTGCTGATCCAGGTGGGGGAATACAAACCCGGTGCGGATAAACTGGTGGATGAGGCGGTGCGAAAGAAAGATCTTTTCAAGGATTTTCTCCGTCAGCCTGTTCATGAGCGGTCGGATTTTGCCCAGACCGTAGCTCGTTTAATGAAGATTGTATCGCCTGAATGAAAGCAGACGGCCTTCAGATACTGATTGCAGTCGCCAAGCGCCGAGAGCGATTGTCGGCGATCAATGTCGCTAATCGCAAACGCGCGGTTGAAGAGGCCGTGCAGTTGCGCGCCAAAGCCCAGCTGCGCATGGAGCAGGCGTCTTTCAAGGCAGAGACCGAACGGATGAAGCAGGCCAAGGTAGGGCGCGAGGCGGCGGTGACGGCGCAGCGCCTGCGCGATGGTCATGAATATGGATATTTCTTGCTTTGGAAAGCCTTGTCCGAATTTTCCGAGGTGCGAAAAGCCGACGTGGCTTTGGCCGAGCGCCGTTCGGATTTGGCGCAGGCCACCCTCCTCCATCGCCAGATGATGCGGCGCCGTCAGAAGCTCGAGGCCATGCAGGAAAAGCTGATGCAAAAAGAATTCTTCGCGGTTGGATTGCTGGAGGGTGAGGGCTGATGCAGATTTCAGATACCCAGCGCGATCTGGCGCTTATGGAAAATTTGTTCGGAGAGGGGGCCTCGATGGTTGCAGCCCCCGCGCGCACCCAGATGGCGAGCCACTCGGCAAATACATCCCGGCCTCGCTTTCGCCAGGTTTCTTCCTGGGCAGGCGATGCGGCCAAGCGCATGATGGCACACGCTTCCCGGGTGTCGCTGGTCCTTGGGGGGGTATCTCATGAACTGCGCTGGAAATCCATCTTGTCGGCGTTGCCCGATTGCGATGTGTTTCATCTCACCCTGGGGGAGCATCGCTTTCAGATTGAGGTTGAGCAGATCGACCGTTTGCTCCGGGTGCCGGCCGAGTGGTGGGAAAATTCTCCCGGAGCCTTGCGTGCAGGCCTCCTTGCCGATTTCATACGGGATTCGATCTCTGTGTCAGAGGTCTCGGTTATCCATTTGGGAACAAGCCGGCATATGGACGATGCAGTGATGCCGTGCGAGCTGGCCTTCTGTCTCGTGAGCCATGCTCCAGGGATGCCAAATGAATATCGTGGCCGGTTGCGTTTTGAGACATCGCCTGCGGCGGTGGCGTTGGTTGGGGCCTGGGAGCGCTGCACCCCAATTGGCCAGCGACGTGTGCCTGATATCGCCTTGCCGGTTTCAAT
>JBEAUN010000003.1:0-6044 GCA_041161415.1 Pseudomonadota bacterium
CTGTGGCCGATAAGTTGATGGTGGCCTCTGCACTGATTTTGCTGGTGTGGCTCGCGCGGGTGGAGGCCTGGATTGCGGTGGTGATCATCGGGCGGGAGATCACTATTTCTGCGCTGCGCGAGTGGATGGCCCAGCTGGGCAAAGCCAAGAGTGTGGCGGTGTCGTTTGTGGGTAAATTCAAAACCGCGGCGCAGATGACGGCCATCCCGCTCCTGTTGTTTGACGGCAATCTGTTTGGTTTGCCCAGCCGGCTGCCGGGCGTGGTTCTTATCATCGCTGCGGCGGTGCTCACTGTTTGGTCGATGTTTTACTACCTGCGTCGCGCGGCCCCCGCGTTGCGCGATTAGCCCCCCCCCACAGGTCTTCAGTCCTCGGGCCGCCGGCGCGCTGGCAGTGTGCAGTGCAGCGCCGGTGATTGCCGCGGAACTCTAAAAATCCCCTTTTTACTGACGCGCAGGTTCCCGCCTTGTGTCTGCAGCGCGCAAGCGATGCTGCGATTTCGCCGAGTTTGCAGATGGGGTGACGAGCCACTTCACCCACATCAAAAAGTTTTGAGGTCTTCGGATCTCATCTTGGCCACAGGAGCGCGAATATGTCAGCCTACCCGATTAGCTATTTACCCACGGATTACACCACTTACGGGGCAGTCCCCCCGGCTGCGGGTGTCGATCCTATCCAGCTTCAAGCGGGTTATGCGTTGCAGGATTCTGGCGGCTTGGGTGGCTCTGTCTATGCGGGGCAGGCGGGTCATGCTGTGACGCTCAATCTGGCTGTTGCCGCTGCGGACCCCACCAAAGTGGCCGGTTGGGCGGCGGGCCAGCAAGCTTATCCGGTCAATCCTGCTGTCTTGGCAAGCGTTAATCAGGCGGTGGATGCAGCCGCTTCCACCCCCCTCCAGCGCGCCTGGTTGATGGCGCATATCACCGGCGAATCAGCCGATCTTCAAGGTGCCGCCAATGGCGATGGCAAGTCGGGGGGTGCCTACAACGTGAGCCCTTACAACATCAATATTCACATGATTCAGGAGGCCGCCAGGCAGGCGGTTTCATTCGGCGATCCTCACGGTATTGCGCAATTTGCTGCCATGCCGGAAGAAGCCATCAAGGGCATTTCGACCTTTGATGCCTCCAGGGTGATGGTGGCGTCTTTGGAAATGTGGGGCTTCAACAAGACCGAGGCATTTATCCGCGCCGGCGGCACTGGATATCTGGCCATGGAGGCGTTGGAAAAAGGCGGCATCACACCTGAGCAGGCGGCGCAGCAATGGCAGAGCGTTACCGACGGCAAATTCGTGGGAGATGACATGGCCACTTGGCTTCGTGGTGTCGCGCAGCGAACCGCCGCCATTGCACAAGACCCGAACCTGCAAACCGGTCAGGTGCAAGTCCGTAATCCGCTCAACGGCATTTAAGGCTTGACCGGCGGGTGGGCAGCAGTCCCGCTTGTCGGCAGTTTTCCACCCCAAGCCCCGCCCCGGTGTTACAATCCGCGCCGTGGCGGGTCTCCCCGCATTGCAGGGTGGTGAATCGGGTCAGGTCCGGAAGGAAGCAGCCACAGCCGCAATCTGCAAGTGCCGGGGGTCGGGCTCGCCACCCTCTGTCTTACACCCTCTGTTTTCAGCCCCCAGAGCGCAAAGCCGCCTGATAGAATCGCGGCCATGACCTATCAAGTCCTCGCGCGCAAATGGCGCCCTAAAAGTTTCGACACCTTAGTCGGCCAGGAGCACGTGGTGCGGGCCTTGAGCCATGCGCTCACCACGCAGCGTCTGCACCACGCGTATCTTTTCACTGGCACTCGCGGCGTGGGCAAAACCACGCTGGCGCGCATCATGGCGCGGGCCTTGAATTGTGAAACCGGCATCACCCCCACGCCCTGCGGCCAGTGTTCCACTTGCCTTGAAATCGACGCCGGCCGCTATGTCGATCTGATCGAAGTCGACGCCGCCACCAACACCCGCGTCGATGAAATGCGCCAGCTTCTTGAAAACGCCGCCTACGCGCCCACCCGCGGCCGCTTCAAGGTTTATGTGATCGACGAAGTTCACATGCTCTCCACCTCGGCTTTCAATGCGATGCTGAAGACCCTGGAAGAGCCGCCCGAGCACATCAAATTTATCCTCGCCACCACTGACCCGCAGAAGATCCCGGTCACGGTGCTCTCGCGCTGTCTGCAATTCAATTTGAAGCAGATGCCGCAGCATCACATCACCGAACACTTAAGCCGCATCCTGGAAAATGAACAGGTGCCCTTCGAGCCACCCGCCTTGCGGCATCTGGCGCGCTCGGCGCATGGCAGCATGCGCGATGCCTTGAGTCTCTTGGATCAGGCGATTGCTCACGGGGCAGGGCGGGTGGAAGAAGAGGGTGTGCGCGCCATGCTGGGCACGGTGGGTGAAGACCACCTCTACGCCATCCTCGACGCGTTAATGCAGCAGGATATCCACGCCATGCTGGCGGCTGCTGCACAGATGAATGAGCGCAGCGTGTCCTTCGAGGGTGCCTTGCAGGAATTGGCGGCCCTGGTGCATCGCATTGCGCTGATTCAGTTCGCACCCGATGCCTTGCCCGACCCGATCGAAGCGGCGCGGCTCAAGGTGTATGCCGAAAGCTTCGATGCGGAATTTTTGCAGCTGGCCTATCAGATTTTGATCGCTGGCCGCGAGGATTTGCCGCGCGCGCCGGATGAAGCCGCGGGCTTCACCATGACGCTCATCAGGCTGCATGCGTTCCACCCCGATCAGGGGGGCGGCGCACCGCGGGCGCAGGCGCCTTCGGTGAGAAAAATCGAGGCCACGCCGCCTCGCCCGGCTGCGAGCGGCCCGGCGGTGGTGGCGCCGCCCAGTGTTGCCCAGCGCGACGCCGCGCCCAGCGTGAGCGCACCAGTGCCGCCTGCCAATAAGGCCGCACTGCCAGCAGCGCCGGCCGAGCTTGCAGAAGCGATGCCCGCCATGGCAGCCACACCCCCGCAGCCGCTTGATGAAAGCGCGCCACAGGATTGGCACAGCATTCTTTCTGCCCTCAAAGTGGGCGCCATGGCGCGCGCACTGGCTGAACATTGCGAGCTGGCGGATCTTTCCGAAACAGTCGTCAATTTGCGTATCGCCAGCAGCCACAAGCATCTCCTCATGAATCGCGCGCCGCAGGATAAATTGCAGGAAGCCCTGCAAGCGCATTTTGGCAGGCCGGTGAAACTGGCCATCATGGTGGCCGATGCAGTGGGCGACACGCCCGCTGTGCGCGCCCAGTCCGAGCGGGTGGAACGCCATCAGCGCGCCGTCGCAGCCTTGGGTGAGGATGGTTTTGTGCAGCAAGTGGTCGATCTCTTCGATGCCACTTTGGTTGAATCCTCAATCAAACCTCTTTGAAACACACTCCACTGGAGCAGCATAAAATGATGAAGGGCGGAATCGCGGGCCTGATGAAACAGGCCCAGCAGATGCAAGAGAACATGAAGAAAATGCAAGACCAGCTCGGCGATGTCGAGGTGGTTGGCGAGGCAGGTGCGGGCATGGTGAAAATCACCATGACCTGCAAGCATGTGGTGCGGCGCATTCACATCGACCCCTCGCTGGTGGGCGATGACAAAGAGATGCTCGAAGATCTTCTCGCCGCGGCCTTCAATGACGCCAGCCGCCGCGCGGAAGCCACCGCCCAGGAAAAGATGGCGGGCTTTACTGCCGGGCTCAATCTGCCGCCTGGCTTCAAGATGCCCTTCTGATGGCCGGTGTCCTTGCTGAGCTGATCGAGGCGCTGCGTGTGCTGCCCGGCGTGGGGCCCAAGAGCGCGCAGCGCATGGCCTATCACCTGCTGCAGCATGATCGGCAAGGCGCGGCGCGCTTATCGCTCGCGCTGCAGGGTGCGCTGGGCCAGCTGCAGCACTGTGCGCGCTGCAATAACTTCACCGAAGCGCCGATTTGCGAGCGCTGCGAAGCCCCAGGGCGGGATGCGTCATTGTTGTGCGTAGTGGAAATGCCTGCCGACCTCAACATGATGGAGCAGACCCACAGCTTCCACGGCCTTTACTATGTGCTGATGGGCCATCTCTCGCCGCTTGATGGCATCGGCGTGCGCGAGCTCAGCTTGCCCAAGCTCTTGGCCCGCGCCACCGATGGCCAGGTGCGCGAAGTGATTCTCGCCACCAATTTCACCAACGAGGGCGAAGCCACCGCGCATTACATCACCCAAATGCTGGCCGGGCAGGGGGTGTCGGTGAGCCGCATTGCGCGTGGCTTGCCAGTGGGCGGTGAGCTGGAGCACAGTGATCTGGGCACGATTGCGCAAGCGCTCATGGAGCGCAGGCCGGCGCAGCCTTGATCGGGTGCAGTGGGTTCGGGGTGGGTTCTCAACCCGGCGGTGCGTTGTATCCCGATGTCATTTTCACACCCACCTCAGCGCACCGTGGAGGTCGGCTCGAACACCAGCCGCGTCCCCGACAACCGGTCATGCAGAAACTGCTGATCGCGATCGAAGAACGCCCAGATCAGCCCGCAGCCGAAAAATAACACCGAGCCCCAAGCGAGCGTGTAGCGCAGGAGCGCCTGGCGTTGGGACACATGCTCCCCAGTGCGCGCATCCGCCAGACGGATCTTCCAGGTTTGCATCGCCAGGGTCTGCCCGCCGTGCAGCCAGAACCACATGAAATACGCGCCCAGCACCAGATACAAATAAAGCCAGGACACCACGCCGGGCAGCTGTTTTTGCCACACCACGCCCAAGACGAGCTGCGGCACCATGAAGGTGAGTGCCAGCACGCCGAGTAATAGCAAAGATTCATACAGTATCGAGGCAAAGCGGCGCGGCAGGCTGGAGGCGGGCAGGGTGGTCATGACGATGAAAAGCGGACGATGAAAAGCGCGATGGTTTTCGGGAGCGGAACGGGTACCAAAAGCAGTGGAAGCAGGCACGCGCTGCGGCCGGCACCAAGGCCGCATGACAACATGCCGATGCACGCCGCGCCCGCAAAAACTGGTCCCCTCGACAGGAATCGAACCTGTATCTAGCGCTTAGGAGGCACTCGTTCTATCCATTGAACTACGAGGAGCCGGGGATGTTTCAAGGCGCCATTCTACCTTGCTCCACTATAATCGCGGCGTTTCTGTTTTCATTTCTCCGCCCTGACTCATGCCAATCATCAAGCTGGAAAACGCAAGTCTCGCCTTTGGTCATGTCGCCCTGCTCGACCATGTTGAATTTTTGCTCGACGTGGGTGAGCGCGTGGCGCTGGTGGGGCGCAATGGCGCGGGCAAATCGAGTCTGTTGCGCATCATGGGCGGGCTGGCTTCGCTTGATGATGGCGAGCGCTGGGTAGCGCCCTCGGCGCGGATCGCTTATGTCGCCCAGGAGCCCGAGTTTGATGCGGGGCTCGATGTCTATGCCGCAGTGGCCCAGGGTTTGGGCGATGAAGCCCGGGCATTGGCGCGTTATCACGCCGCGATGGTGGCTGTGGCGGCAGAGGCTTCGCCCGCGGCATTGGCTGCGCTCGAGGCCGCGCAGCAGGCGATGGAGTCGGGCGCGGTGTGGACCGTCAATAGCCGCATCGAGCAGGCCTTGCAGCGGCTGGGGCTGGATGGCAACGGGAAGCTTGATGCGCTCTCCGGTGGGGGCAAAAAGCGAGTGGCGCTGGCGCGTGCGCTGGTGGCGGAGCCCGATGTGCTGTTGCTCGATGAGCCCACCAATCACCTTGATGTCGATGGCATCGTCTGGCTGGAAGAATTGATTCGCGCTTATCGCGGCGCGGTGGTGGTGGTAACCCACGATCGCGCGTTTCTCGATGCGGTCGCCACCCGTGTCAGTGAGCTTGATCGCGGCCGGCTCACCGATTTTCCGGGGAATTTTTCTGCGTATCAAACGCGTAAGGCAGAGATGCTGGCGGTGGAAGAAAAACACCAAGCGCGCTTCGATAAATTTCTCGCGCAGGAAGAAGTGTGGATCCGCAAGGGCGTGGAGGCGCGACGCACGCGGAATGAAGGCCGCGTGCTGCGGCTTGAATCGCTGAGGAGAGAGCGCGCAGCGCGACGCGATCGGCAAGGGGCGGTCAATTTCAGC
>JBEAUN010000038.1:0-3149 GCA_041161415.1 Pseudomonadota bacterium
TCATCAACATCGCACTGCGCGAGGCCAGCCGCCCTGGCCCGGGCAGTTGATGGGCTTCGATTTACCAGCGCGTGGGTAACAAGTTACCCACCCTACGTGGCCCGACCCGTAGATACCGTCTTTCCCGTCAACCTTCATGGGCATAACAAGACGCATAGGGTTGTCGGGTTTTGAGTACGCCGAAGCAAGGTGGGCAAGTTTTTGCTTTGCCTCGAGCGAGCAATCGCTGGTAGAGCGCCTTGATATGAGGGTTGTGCTGTATTGAGGTCACAGTGGCCATGTAGAGCACCGCACGGATTCTTGCCGGGCCGGCTTTGGACAGGCGGGCTTTGCCGCGGACAGATGAGCCGGACTGATGTTCGACGGGCGCCACTCCCAAGTAAGCGGCAAGCTGTTCGGTTGTTGCCCACTTGCGGGCCTACGCCAGGAATACTCAACAGCGGCTCGACCCCGCAGTGATCGTCATTCCCGCGCAGGCGGGAATCCAGCGTCGTTACATTCTGGATTCCCGCCTGCGCGGGAATGACGGGTGAGCCCCAAGGGTGGGTCACTTGTGACCCACGCGTTGCCACCACGAGCCCACCCCCTTGAAATCCGGGCCAGCGCCCCCATTTCCCTCCAACACACAATCTCACCCGTCATTACGGAGCACCCCATCATGAGCGAAGTCTCGCCCGACACCACTGAACAACAACCACCGGCAGACACCCAACCGAGCCTTGAAGAAGCGATCAAAATCGCCGAACAAAAAGCCGCCGAGCACCATGATGCGTGGCTGCGCGCCAAGGCTGAAACCGAAAACATGCGCCGTCGCGCCGCGGAGGATGTGGCCAAAGCCAGCAAATTCGCCGCCGAGAAATTCGCCGCCGCCATGGTGCCGGTGAAAGACAGCCTGGAAGCCGCGCTCGCCACTGACACCGATGTCGCCACCTTGAAAAGCGGCGTCGAGCTCACCTTGAAGCAATTACAAGCCGCCTTCTCCGGCGCTGGCCTGACCGAGCAAAACCCCTTGGGTGAAAAATTCGACCCCAACCGCCATCAAGCCATCGGCCAGCAAGAGGCCGACGCCGAACCCAACACCGTCATCAATGTGCTGCAAAAGGGATATCTCTTGCATGAGCGCGTGGTGCGCCCGGCGCTGGTGATCACCGCCAAACCCAAGGCTTGAAAAAGCCGCACACCATCCCCACATCGAACACAAGCGCCGCCCAGGGCGGCACGCACACACTCAAAGGAACTGACATGGGCAAAATCATTGGCATCGACCTTGGCACCACCAACTCTTGCGTCTCCGTGATGGAAGGCGGCAAACCCAAGGTGATCGAAAACGCAGAAGGCGCACGCACCACGCCTTCCATCGTGGCTTACACGGAGGAAGGTGAAGTGCTGGTTGGCGCGGCCGCCAAACGCCAGGCCGTGACCAACGCCAAGAACACGCTGTTCGCAGTCAAGCGCCTCATTGGCCGCCGCTTCGAAGAAAAAGAAGTGCAGAAGGACATCGCGCTGATGCCCTATGTGATCGCCAAGGCGGAGAACGGCGACGCCTGGGTGGAAGTGCGCGGAAAGAAAATCGCCCCGCCGCAAGTCTCGGCTGAAGTGCTGCGCAAGATGAAAAAAACCGCCGAAGATTATCTCGGCGAAGAAGTCACCGAAGCGGTGATCACGGTGCCCGCTTATTTCAATGACTCCCAGCGCCAAGCCACCAAAGACGCCGGGCGGATTGCCGGGCTGGATGTCAAACGCATCATCAACGAGCCCACCGCCGCGGCGCTCGCTTTCGGGCTGGATAAAAAACCCGGCGACTCCAAGGTGGCGGTGTATGACTTGGGCGGCGGCACCTTTGATATCTCCATCATCGAAATCGCTGATGTCGATGGCGAGCACCAATTCGAAGTGCTGGCCACCAATGGCGACACCTTCCTCGGCGGTGAAGACTTCGACCAGCGCCTGATCGATTACATCATCGCGGAATTCAAAAAAGAATCCGGCGTCGATCTCAAGAACGACGTGCTGGCCCTGCAGCGCCTCAAGGAAGCCGCGGAAAAAGCCAAGATCGAGCTCTCCGGTTCGCAGCAAACCGAAATCAATCTGCCCTACATCACGGCGGATGCCACGGGGCCCAAGCACCTCGCGCTCAAGATTACCCGCGCCAAGTTTGAGTCTCTGGTAGAAGAGCTGATCGAGCGCACCATCGAGCCCTGCCGCATCGCCATCAAGGATTCTGGGGTCAAGGTCTCTGACATCGATGATGTGATCCTGGTCGGCGGCATGACCCGCATGCCCAAGGTGATGGACAAGGTGAAGGAATTCTTCGGCAAAGAGCCGCGCCGCGACGTGAATCCGGACGAAGCCGTGGCCGTGGGCGCCTCCATCCAGGGCGGCGTGCTGCAAGGCGAAGTGAAAGATGTGCTGCTGCTTGACGTCACGCCCTTGTCGCTCGGCATCGAAACCCAGGGCGGTGTGATGACCAAGCTCATCCAGAAAAACACCACCATCCCGACCAAGGCCTCGCAGGTGTTCTCCACCGCGGACGACAACCAATCCGCGGTCACCATCCATGTGCTGCAAGGCGAGCGCGAAATGTCTTCCGGCAACAAGAGCCTGGGGCAATTCAACCTCACCGACATCCCGCCCGCGCCGCGTGGCATGCCTCAGATCGAAGTCACCTTCGACATCGATGCCAATGGCATTCTGCATGTCTCGGCCAAGGACAAAGCCACCGGCAAGGAAAACAGGATCAAAATCCAGGCCAACTCCGGCTTGTCGGAAGACGAAATCAACCGCATGGTGAAAGACGCCGAGCTGCACGCGGATGAAGACCGCAAGGCGCATGAATTGGCCGATGCGCGCAATCAGCTCGACGCCGCCGCCCACGCCAGCAAGAAGGCCTTGAGCGAACACGGCGACAAGCTCAGCGCAGACGAAAAATCTGCGCTGGAAGCCGCCATCAAGGACGCCGAAGACGCCGTGAAAACCGGCGACCTCGCCGCCCTGCAAGCCAAGACCGAAGCGCTGGCCCAAGCCTCGCAAAAACTGGGCGAAAAGCTCTACGCCCAGGAAGCGCAGCAAGCCCAACCGGGCGCTCAGGAAGCCAAGGCCGGCGGCAAGCCCGAAGGCGATGTGGTGGATGCCGAATACACCGAAGTCTC
>JBEAUN010000043.1:0-4953 GCA_041161415.1 Pseudomonadota bacterium
AAGGGGCAAAAACTCTCAGAAAACGTTATCTGGACAAACGTTTACCGGGCGTTCTGGATGACAGGAAATAAAGAGAAATCGTGAATCTATGCGGGTTGCGGGGGTTTTGCAGGGCTGACTACCTACATCCCGACCCAGGAAGGCTGGCTCTACCTTGCCGGTGTCAAGGACGTCTTCACCTGTGAGCTGGTCGGGTACGCCATGGGGGAGCGGATGACGAAGGAGCTGACCAGCCAGGCGCTGTTCCGTGCGGTTCAGCAGAAAAGGCCGCCCAGCGGATTGATTCACCACTCGGACCGGGGCAGTCAGTATTGCTCCGAGGATTACCGCAAGATGCTCGAGCAATTCGGAATGCACTCCTCGATGTCGAGAAAAGGAAACTGCTATGACAATGCGCCCATGGAGAGTTTCTGGGGATCACTGAAAAACGAGTTGGTGCATCACCAACGCTACGCGACCCGAGCACACGCTATCGCCTCGGTGCGGGAATACATCGAAATCTTCTACAACCGCCAACGGCGTCATTCACGCCTTGGCAACCTGGCACCCGCAGTGTTTGCTCAAAAATTCAGCAAACAAAGTGGGGCTGTTTGAAAAACGAGTGTCCACTATTTACAGGACACCTCACCCTGTGGCACATACCCCAGCGCAAGGGCGAGTGAGGCAATTTCTTGGGGCTTAAGCTCTTTTATTGTTTGCTTGTGATGGAGCTCCAATCCCGAAGGCAGCGCATTGATCGCGCTTCGCTGACGCGTCGGTGTCGCGCCCGCAGGCGGCGTACCGGATTGCTGCTGGCCGCCATTTTCAGGGGCTGGTGTGCGCGTTCGCGTGAGCCGGTGTCGCATCTGCAGCGATTCCTCATGAAGCCCCAAAAGCGAGTCACCGTAACTCGCCGAAGCGGAGGAAAGATCGACCACCGTCAGGGATGATGGAGCCGATGTTGTTGGCGTGTTTTCAGACGCAGGAGCGGCAGAGGGTAGGGGAGCTTTCCCGGGGACGCGCATGACAGTAGTCCGGAGGCTTGATTAGCCGCTGAGTATTTGGGACGCAGTGACGGTTCCCGCGCTGGCCAGCCCCTCATGCCTTGGCCAAATTCTAAGTTGCAGCGTTTGGTGGGTGGAATGCGTGTGTTCGTAAAACCCAAGAGACAGTGCGCAGCCCCTTGCCGGGGGGCAGGGTGGGATGATCGATGCGTGATGTTGCAGGTAATACCGGCGTCAGCTGAAACGATCTGTTTTTTCCATGACCTCCGACACCGTGGGCAGCCCACACAGCGCACGGGCAAGCGCCTCTTGCGTGGCGCGATAGTTGTTTTCCTCGATCTTTGCTTCGATGCTCGCCTGCCAGTGGAGAAACACGCCGACACACATAAAAAGATCTTTCGCCTCATCCGAGGGCAGGGTGCCGTTGGCCAAGGCATCGGCAATCGCGCGTGCCACGCCGCGTTGGGCGGGGCCGTAGAAATTGGCGGTTTGTTCGCCGTGGCGAAGGCTCGCCTTGTTGTAAATCACGCAGGGGGGCTTCACCATCAAATTGGGCGCGAGCCGCACCAGCACGCTTGAGAATTCGGCTTTTTGATTAACGAGACACTGGGCGAAGGCCGCCTCTGCCGCACTGCCGCGCGGCCCGATCAGCACATCCACATCAGCCAGCTCAACCCCATCGCCCACTTGCGAGGCGCCCACGCACACGCCTTCCACCTGCGCCATGGCCCGCTCCTTTTGGAAGTGGCGGCGCCTACATCGAGATGCTGGGTGCAGCCCGCACGAGGCGTTCGCCGCGCAGCCGCAGTGTGGCGCGCAGTTCATCTTGCGATGTTCCGCTGGCCTGTACTGTGCAAAGTGTCTCACCGCGGTTGATCACTTGGCCGGGCGCGGGCGGGTCGAGGACCCAGTCTGCAAACGGCGTGCGGCCAACCAGTATCGGCCGCGGGGCGATGACTCTTGAAATACCATTGAGCACCGAATGTTCCGTGGCGGGGGCCACATCCGGCAAGGCGCCCTCGATCGCGGCCAGATGCAGCGCCAACACGCCCTGGCCGGCGATGCCTTCAAACAGCGCAATTTCATCCGTGAGCCTGCCGGTCAGGCGTTCGATGAACCAGCCTTGGTCATTCAAAATGAAATCAAGGCGATTGAGACCCAAGAGGCCCAATTCTGCGGCAAAGCGGCCCACCGCGCGGCTGATCGCTTTTGCAATCGCGGGCGGCAAAGGAAGCGGCCCGATGGCGCCGATTCGCACCTCTCCCTGCATGAGATATTCACCCACGCCCAGCACCCGGGCGCTCTGGCCGTTGGCCGCGAAAATCGCCAGCATCCGCCGCCCGGGCAGCTTGCGTTGGTAATAGCGGGTCAGCGCATCGCTGCAATCAAGGGTTGCGGCCAAGGTGTGGCGATCGTATTCATCATTCACATGCCGGGTGAGCCACTCCCCCGCGCCATGCGGGCTGTCGCTCACCGGCACATGAGGCAGCTTCAAATGCGAGACGATCTCCTGAAAACTTTCAGGCTCGCTTACCATCGCCAGCGTGTCCGGGTCATTGCCCAGGAGCCGATGTGAGCGGGCGATGCGCGTGGCCAATTCCGGGCGATGGTCAAAGCCCGCGCCAAGCATCACCGGCAGCCCCTGCCATTGCGGCGGTAGGCCTGCCAAGCGGCGAACGAGCTCGGCGCCATTGAATTCCACTTCACCGGCGGCTGCGGTGTGGTCAGTTTGCAGCCAGTGGTGCAAGGTGGCGCGGCCGCGAGGTGGCGGGGCGCAATCGAATACGAGACACGGGTGGTGGCTGATGTGCGCCAGATGTGCCAGCAGCCGCGCGCGAGTGGAGATCAGCGCCGCCTTGATGCCGGTGGTGGGGTGCGACTCTCCGCGGGTATCCGGGGCAGGCCGATCAGCCAGCAAAGCATCAATCGCGATGTCGTGATGGGCAGACATGGGGTGCGCGTTTTAGTGATTGCTGTTTGGCACCACCCTGGGCTGCCAGCTGGCACTCACCTGCGCGCCGTGATTGCGCGCGGAGACAATATGCATCTGGCATGCACCCAAGTGGTTGCCGAAAATTTCCTTCGCATCTCGCACCAAAAGATGCGCGAAAGTTTCGGAATCGACAATGGCAAATCCGGTGGGCCCCCAGGCGCTTTGCCCCACGCACTGTGCGCCCATGGCCTCGAATCGCTCGAGCACCGCGGCCACTTGCGGGCTGGTGAAGCGGCCGCCTTGAATCGGCGCGAAATAATCTCCCACGCAGCGTTGAATCTCGCCGATAGCGCGGGAGAAATTTTCGAAGTCTTCCTCAGCCACCGCGGGCAGGGCGCGCATCAATAACTCGCGACACAGCCGGTCCGCCAACGCCGGCGGGAAGGGCGGCAGCTTTTTCAGGAGGTCCTGCTCAGTCAGCAAGGGCAGGGTGCGCGGAGTGCTGTCGAGCACCAAAATCACCCGCCAGTGGGCGGGAAAATCCATGCGGCTCACCAACGGCGGCGGCGCACTGGTCGTGCCGCGCCCGCCATCGACGACAAAGCCGCCTTCTTCAAAAATTGCCACACCAATGCCGGATTGCGCGCCGCGATCGATCAATTCCGCGATCTGCCGCGGCGCTGCCTGGATGCCATGCAAACGGCATACCGCCACGCTCACCGCAATCGCCAGCTGGCTACCCGCGCCCAAGCCCTGATGGGCGGGCGCATCACCCTCGATCAGGACATGCGTGGCGGGAAAGGGAAAATGCTCGTGGAGATGTTGCAGCATGCGGGTGGCGCGTTCTGCGTGCAGGCCTTCGATCTTCATGTTATCGGCATGACGCGCCGACACCTTGATAGAGGGCCAATCGAGCGCCAGCCCAACGCTGCCAAAGCGCCGGCCCATGCCGCCGTGCAGATCGACAAACCCCAAGTGAAGTCGCCCTGGCGCCTCGATGCCAACTTGCGTGTCGCCGGACAATAGCCGCTCGCTGTCGAGTATCGACATTCGCTCTGTCTCCTCTTCGCCTTTGGGCAGGTGGGGCGCCCGGGCGGGTATCGTTATTAAGACTTCTATCTTAGAGCGAAATCATGCGTCTGGTACGTGGCTTCTTTTGCAAATAGGTGTGATGAGGCCGCTGCCTTTAGGCAGGGAAGGGCCCCAGATAGGGGTGGGCCGTGAGGATCTTGAGCGAGGGCAAAGCAGTTTGCAGCCGATCTTGCGCGGCTTGGCTGATCTGCTCCATCCAGACGAGATCAAGCTCACGAAGATGGGGTAATTGGGCCAGATGCACCAAGCCCGCATCGGAAATCGCCCGACAGCCGCGCAGGCTCAAGCGTTCGAGATTTTTCAAAGCCGCGAGGTGGGCAAGCCCGGCGTCGGTGATCATGCGGCATTCCAGCAGGTTGAGCGATTTGAGCTGGGAGAGTTGGCTGATCAGCGCGAGGCTCGCATCGCTCAATTCAAACCACATACCCAGATCGAGGTGGGTGAGTGCGGTGAGATTGATGAGCTGCGCCGGGGCCTCGCGGAAGACGGTCATGCAGTAACACAGATTCAGCGTTTCCAGGTTGGGCAGTGCAGTCAAATGTTGCAGCCCTTGCGCTGTGATGCCATTACAGCCCCGCAAGTTGAGGGCGCGGATCCTGGGGTGGCGCGAGAGTGTTTCAAGATGCGTATCCCGCGCTGTGGGCAGCAAGCGCACGCTGGAGATATTGGGATAGATCGAAAGCGCCGCGGCTAGGTCATCACCCGGCAGGGTGATCGCGGTCTGAATCTGGCGAAACAGCCCATGCAGCGACGGGTGGGTGGCGGCCAGCGATTTGAGCGAGGACACTTCGATGCCTTGCTGGCAGCCATGCTGGAGCGTGATGGTGAGCGCTGGGTGAGCGGTGGCGTCCTCTACCACGGCAGGCGGGGAAGCAGGACGTGCTGCTGCGCTGGGGGGGGATGGGGTTCATGGCGGGCAATGAGGCAAAAGCGAATGAATCAGAG
>JBEAUN010000102.1:0-3448 GCA_041161415.1 Pseudomonadota bacterium
TTATTGCCCGTGGTGAGCACCAGCGCGCCGGTTTTGTTCGACAGCGCCATCAGCAGCATGCCGCGAATCCGCGCCTGGAGATTTTCTTCGGTGGTGTCGGCCGCCCGCCCGGCGAAATGGGGCGCGAGCATCTGCGCGAAAGTGGTCATCGCTGGCTCGATAGGGATTTCGTCATACTGCACCCCGAGATTGCGCACCAGCGCGCGGGAATCATCGAGGCTCATCTGCGCGGTGTAGGGCGAAGGCATCATCACCGCCCGCACCCGTGATGGCCCCAAGGCATCCACAGCAAGGGTGAGCGTGAGCGCGGAATCCACGCCGCCTGATAAACCAATCACCACTCCGGGGAAGCCGTTTTTGCCAACATAATCGCGTACCCCCAGCACCAGCGCCTGCCAGGCTTGGGCTTCCTCGGAAAGCTCCGGGGCAATAGGCCCTGGCAGAATCTCACCATCGCGATACTCCACCAGCCCGAGGGACTCTTCAAACGCGGGCATCAACAGCATCAGTTCGCCGCGACGATTCACCGCAAATGAGGCCCCATCAAACAAGAGCTCATCTTGCCCGCCCACCAGATTGGCGTAGATCACCGCGATATCGTTTTCCCGCGCCCGCTGCCCGACTTCATCCAGCCGATCGGCGGTTTTATTGAGATGCAAGGGCGAGGCATTCAACACCAGCAACACCTCGGCGCCGGCCTGCCGGGCTGACTTTGCAGGCTGCGGATCCCAGATGTCGGCGCAGATCACAATGCCGCAGGACACCCCTTCGATCGACACCACGCAAGGCTCATCACCCGCGGAAAAGTAGCGCTCCTCGTCGAACACCTCGTAATTCGGCAACGACTGCTTGAAATATCGCTGCCTGATGCGCCCATCACGAATCACCGCTGCCGCATTGAATCGCAGCCCGTCTTCTTCCGCGGGGTACCCCACCACCAAGGTGATGCCATGCGTGCTGCGCGCGAGCTCATCAATCGCGGCCTGGCAGGCTTGATAAAAATCCGGGCGCAGCAAAAGGTCTTCAGGGGGATAGCCGCAGAGCGCAAGCTCTGGGGTGAGCAGAATTTGTGCGCCCTGCTCGCGCGCGGCCTGGGCGGCGGCCTGAATGCGGGTGAGATTGCCGGCTAAATCACCGACAGTGGCGTTGAATTGCGCAATGGCGATTTTGAGTTGTTTCATGGGGCGAGACTATACCGCGCTTTTGCAGCGGCCGGCGGGACATGGCGCCGCCCCAGCCCGCTAGTCGGAACTCCGAAATAGGCCGGGTTACCCAGCGCTGATTTCAAGAACCCAACACAATTTCGAGCCAGTACAAGAATGACTGGGGTCAATCGCATAATGTCAATCAGGAGCGAGCAGGGTGAGCCCTCCGCTTCGCGTCGCTCGAGTTCTGAGTACCCGGAGAGTCTGGACAGTCCATTTTCGCAAGAAGATGCGCAGGAGCTGGCAGCGTTTCTCACGACCCCCCCAGTGCTCGGCGAACGCTGGTGTGAAAGCATGTCACCCCCGCCGACGCTGCCCCCTGAAGTGCTTGGCCGCCCTCTTGCCTCCCTCCCAGAATCGAAACGCGATCTCATCGGGCTTGTAATTTGGCCGCACCAGCTCGACTGGCCACTTGCTCACCTCATCGAAAATCAAAAACCTTACACTCAACATTTAAACGCCGGCATTGAAGCGGCAGCAGCCGACTTGCGCGTCGGCCAGTTCCCTACGCTGCTCGATCTGTGGAAACGCGCCCGGCATATTCGCTACCAAGCGCCCACCGAGGTGAATAGAAAATTTCTGAGTTCGCGCCACCCCTCGGAAGCAGGATGGCTCGCGAACCCTGCCTTCACCCCGTTGCTTGCACGCTACACCTATCTCTTCGATCGCGTGCGCGCGCTGTCCGACTATCGCCCCACAGACGATTCCCTCCCGCCCAGGAAAGGTTGGCTGGTCGATAATCGGGGGCAAGCCAAAGAGGTGGGCCTGACCGCATTTCATCTCCGCCCTTTTATCGAATGCCCGATTCTGCAGAGACGGAACGTGCCGGGCACATTGCCGCAAATCTCGCACACGCCCACTGAGGCACTTGATGCGGTGCTCAATCATGCAGAGGCACTCTACAGGCAAGCCCTCACCACACCGAATGACGCGCAGTTCGAGGAAGACGCCGCCCGGTTGTATTGGTGGTTGGCGCAGGCCATGCCCGATGAGCGCGGCAGCGCCGCCAAAACTGAAATCTGCTTTCGCACGCTCTACGCCGCGCGCGGCCTTTACTGCCCAATCTGGAAAGCAGGCGTGTCAGCCGACATCGAGGCCATGCTGCGGCATGAAGAGGAATGGATGGCGGAATACCGCGCCCTGCAACGCAACTGAGCGAAATCCCTCAAAACCCGCAAAATCGCAACGCCGCCTGAAAATCCATCGCCATATCAGGCGAGCGATACGCCCAGAACACCAGCAGCAGCGCGACTGCAATCAGCACGAATGCAGCGATCCTCTTCATTTGGATTCCAACTCCACCCAGCGCTCCATCAGGCCTTCCAATTCGGATGAAATGGCCGCAACACGCGCATTCATCTTGGCCACATCCCCGGCCCGTTCGCGGTAGGTTGTGGGATCGGCGAGCTGCACCTCCAGCGCCATCTGCTCTTCTTCAAGCGCGGCAATGCGTGTCGGCAGAGATTCGAGTTCACGCTTTTCATTGAAACTGAGCTTGGTCGGTTTGGTGGGCTGCGCAGGCTTGGCGCTCGCGGGGCTCACCGCCTTTTTGACCTCGGTCTCACGCAGCACCGGGGCGTGGCGCACCCGCAGCCAATCGGCAAAGCCACCGGCATATTCGCCCCACACCCCGTCGCCATCATGGGCGATCACTTGTGTGACCACGTTATCCAAAAACGCGCGGTCGTGGCTCACCAGAAACACGGTGCCGTCATAGCCTTGCAACAGCTCTTCGAGCAATTCCAGGGTTTCGATATCCAGATCGTTGGTCGGCTCATCAAGCACCAACACATTGGCCGGCCGGGCGAATAATCGGGCCAACAACAATCTTGCGCGCTCACCACCCGAGAGCGATTTCACCGGCGAGCGGGCGCGTTGTGGTGAAAACAAAAACTCGCCCAGATAGCCGATCACATGCTTTCTTTCCCGCCCGATCTCCACATAATCCGAGCCCGGGCTCACCACATCCGCGAGCGCCGCTTCAGGGTCCAACTGGGTGCGGAATTGATCGAGATACGCCACCTCCAGCCGGCTGCCGGTGCGCACCAGGCCGCTATCGGCGTTAAGCTCGCCGAGGATGAGCTTTAGCAACGTGGTCTTGCCCGCGCCATTGGGGCCGATGATGCCAATGCGATCGCCACGCAGAATGCGGCAGGAAAAATCGCGCACCACCACACGCTCGCCAAAAGCCTTGGTGACATGCTCCAATTCCGCCACCATCTTGCCCGAGGCCTCGCCGCGGG
>JBEAUN010000176.1:0-2831 GCA_041161415.1 Pseudomonadota bacterium
GATTCAATGGAGGTCCCCACGCGCCATCACTGGATCCTGGTGCATACACAAATCGACCAAGCGCCTCCAACGCACGGCCCGCATCGCCCAGCCGTAAGCGCGCAAGCGCAACATGCCACCACAGATGGCAGTGCATCAGACCCTTGCGGTCGTAGTCGGCCAGCCAAACTTCAAGCCAGCTCAGCGTTTCGTGATCGCGTCCCTGCTCGTATTCGATGTGGGCCCGGATATGGGCCGTATTCGCGCTTCTCGGATTGAGCGTCCAACTCTGCGCCACGAGTCGCGCTGCTGAGTCCAGAAGTCCGGTCTCGCACGCTGCAAAGGCCAGCGTCGCTTTGAACCACCAATCGTCCGCCAAGACGTTGCAGTATGGCTGCAGAAACCTCAGCAAGGCTTGCTCGCGACCGACCTCGCCCGAGAAGCCAATCAAGCCGAACACGCCTGTGGCAGGTGCGAGGACCATCACGTCCCTGGGATAGGTTTCCAGATGTGAATGTACCCTCGCCAAAGCGGCACGCCCTTCACCGCGCACCACGCTGGCGAGTGTTTGGACATGGCTGGCCTCGCGCGGCAGCAACTTCGGCGCAAGTTCAAGCGCCCTTTGCGCCTCAGCTCTTGCCTGTTCCCCACGGCCTTGTGATTGCCGCAACCGGGCAAGCGCGATCCGACCAACGCCGCTGTCCGGGTCTAGACCTAGTAGTTGATCGAGCAGTGGCTCCGTGGTGTCCTGTGCAGCCAAAAACGCCGTGATCGCTTGGCGATAAAGGTCTGCTGCGGCATCGCTGGAAGCCGTAAATTCAAGGCCGTATTGGTCGCAGTGCATCAAGTAGGCGAGTATTTATCGACAGCACTGCTTGCGCTCACGCCCAGTTCCATCAAACATCCCCACATCGATTCTGGTAATGCGCATGCGCCTCCTGTCGGTTCTGATGGCCTCAACTAACCTTCGCGCTGGTGCGCACGGTTTGTTGCTTGAAGTTTGTTGCTTCAATTTACGCAATGCAAACAATACCACCGCCGCTAAGCAAGCACCCGAGCGCCTCACGCAAGCAGGTCGTTGATGTCGCGCAGAGCCGTGTCCGGCGAACATTTCGCGATGGTCGCCCAGCGCTGCCACAACCGAGCCTTGGTCAGCACAGCGTTGAGGGTGTGCTGCGCCTGATCGACGGCACGATGGATGGTATCGAAAAGCCACCCGAACCACTCGGTGACATCCAGTGAAAGTTTCTGGGCCCGATCCAGGATGTCGTAATAGGTCTTGTGTTCGCGCTGGATCTGCGCCGACAAGCTGTAAAAGCGTTGCGGGCTGCCATCAGCGCGCGCAAGCAGTAGATCGCCAATGGCCCGGGCAATACGGCCATTACCGTCGTCGAAAGGGTGCAATGTGACGAACCAAATGGTCGAGGCCGGCCTTGAGGAGCGGTGGTTCGTCCCACGCACCATTTACCAAATCGAGCAAGCGGCTGGTTTCTGTGTCCAGGCGATCGGCGGGTGGGGCTTCGAGGTACACCCGCTGGCGGCCGAGGGTGCCACGGTTATCCGCACGCTGCGCGATCAATCAACGACCAGCCAAACCACTCTCTAATGGGTGTCCAGATTGTCGTGGAGTCACTGTCCAGATCCTCGTGGAATCGTTGTCCAGTTGCGCGTGGAATACGCACCGCACCACAGCGCGATGGCGTCGTTGATGCGGATGTGGTCGGCCAGGTCCCAGTAGCGCAGGCAGTTGTTTAGGGTGGGCATGAATGCCTTCGTTCTGTGATGAGGTGTGGGGCTTGCCAAATTTTGCCAAAGAATCTACCCTTGCTTCATGAGCACGATGAACATTTCCCTCCCCGACGCCCTGAAGTCCTTCGTGGACGAGCAGGTCAGCCAGCGCGGTTATGGCACAAGCAGTGAGTACGTGCGCGAGTTGATCCGCAAGGATCAGGACCGCCTGCAACTGCGTAATCTGCTGTTGGCCGGGGTAGCGTCGGCACCGGCGGCGCCTGCCGATGCCAGCTACTTCGAAGGCCTGCGGGACCGGGTGCGCAAGGCCGCCGAACCCGCTGCCAAGGCGTGAAGGTCAAGCCCGTCATCGCGCGTGAGCAGGCCAACCGGGATGTGGATGAGGCGGTCGCCTACTACCTGAGTGAAGCAGGCGAGGCCGTGACATTCGGCTTTATCAATGCGCTGGAGAGGGCCTATGGGCATATCGGTCGCCACCCCGCCAACGGATCTCCGCGCTACGCCCATGAGGTCAACTTGCCGGGCCTGCGCGCTTGGCCGCTGACGCGCTACCCGCACCTCGTGTTCTACGTCGAGCACCCAGACCACATCGATGTGTGGCGTGTGCTGCACGGCCAGCGCGACATCCCAGCGTGGATGCAGGAGCCCGACGGCGTGTGACGGTTGACGTACTTGGCGATCCTGGCGTGTTCAAAAGGGGCGCAATTAGGATCGCCGTGCAGCAGTAGGCTTTGGGCAGGCGGAGTGGGGGCAGCATCAATTTCGAGTAGAGGTAAACCTCACCGATGGTCGCGTGAAGGTGCGCGGCAAGCTGGCGTCTCGTATCAAAAACCCCGATGCCAAAGGTGGCCCCAAGCGGGCTGACTTCGTACTTTACGGCCGCCCCAACCTTCCGATTGCCGTCGTAGAAGCCAAACAAGCCAAGTTTTCTGTCGGCCACGGGATGCAGCAAGCACTGGCCTACGCCGAAATGCTCGATGCCCCATTCGCCATCAGCAGCAACGGCGATGGCTTTCTGCTGCACGACCGCACCGGTCTAACACAGCCGATTGAGCGTGAGCTCGCGCTCACCGGGTTTCCCACGCTGAACGACTTGTGGCCGC
>JBEAUN010000218.1:0-5681 GCA_041161415.1 Pseudomonadota bacterium
CGCGTTCTTGTCGGTCATCTCTCGTGGAAAAAATCCGAGAGTGGACACGATTTCCTGGCTGTTTACAACAGCCCGTGGTAGGTGCCTGAGCGTGAACGAGTTTTGATGCTCCGGCCCTGGCGGACTGCCCGCCATAGCCCACCAAAGCCCCCGCTTTTTTGTAGAATCGGGCGATGCTCCCTTACTGGCGGTTATCCGCGCACTACTTTTTCTACTTCGCCTTCATCGGCACCTTCTCCCCTTACTTCGGCTTGTATCTTGCCTCCCTGGGGTTGAGCGCTTTTGATATCGGGGTGCTGATGTCGCTCACCCAGGTCATGCGCTTGGTGGCGCCCAATTTATGGGGCTTGTTGGCCTCGCGCCTGGGGTGCCATGTGCCGATCATGCGCTCGGCTGCACTGGCGAGTCTTGCGGGTTTTTCATCGCTTTATTTCACGCAAGGCTTCGCGGGGCTTTTTGTAGGCCTTGCGGTGCTGGCTTTCTTCTGGACAGCCACCCTGCCACTCATCGAAACCGTCACGCTCGCACATCTAGGTGCGGCCACCGCACGCTATGGCAGCATCCGCTTGTGGGGCTCGATTGGCTTTGTGGTGGCGGTGTTGGGTGTGGGGTATCTGCTCGATGCCGCCCGGGTGACGGTGCTGTTGCCTGTCTTGTCGGTGCTGCTGCTGGGCATCCTGGGGAGCTCGTTCTTCATGCCGGAAGTGCGCGTCAAGCCGGCGGATGAAGACGGGCCGCGGTTTCTCGCGATTCTAGCCAGAGCTGAGGTGCGGCGCTTTTTGGCGGCATCGTTTTTCATGTCGGCGGCACACGGCGCCTTGTATGTTTTTTATTCGATCTATCTGGTGAGCCAGGGCTACAGCAAATCGCTGGTGGGCTGGCTGTGGACCCTGGGCGTGTTGGTGGAGATCGGCGTGTTCTTTTACATGCCGCAGCTTTTTAAGCGATTTACGCTGCGCGCGGTATTGCTCTTCTGCTTTGCCTGCGCGGCGGTGAGATTCGGCTTGATCGGCTGGTGCGTGGCTTTTCTGCCGGTGTTGGTTTTTGCCCAAGTGCTGCATGGCGCCACCTTTGGCGCTCACCATGCCTGCGCCATGGCGCTCATCAATCGCTGGTTCGGTGCCAGCCACCAAGCGCGTGGGCAGGCGATCTATGGCAGCATTTCCTTCGGTGCTGGGGGCATGCTGGGCGGCATGCTTAGCGGCTGGTTGTGGGATGCCATGGGGCCGCAAGTTACCTTCACCGTGGGCTCTATTTTTGGTGCGATCGGTTTGATGTTGGTGTGGCGCATGCACCGTGAAGCACTTTCATGATGTGGCGCCGGGACACCAACTCTGCCTAAGCGCGTTAAAATCTTCCCATGACTCGTTATTTCGCACTCATCCCAGCCGCGGGCAGCGGGCTTCGAATGGGGCAGACCTTGCCTAAGCAATATGCCCCTCTTGCGGGCAAGCCGCTGGTGGGGCATTGCCTCGCCACCTTGCAGGCGGTGCCCAAAATCTCCGGCATCTTTGTGGTGATCGCGCCGGAGGATTCCCATTGGCGGCAGGCCACCGCATCCCTTGATCTTCGCGGCATTCGCGTGCTGCCTGTAGGCGGCGCAAGCCGAGCGGCCAGTGTGGCCAATGGTCTTGATGCCATCGCCGACACGGTGGCCGAAGACGACTGGGTGCTGGTGCATGATGCCGCGCGCGCTTGTTTGTCGGTGTCGCTGGTCGAGCGCCTGATCGAATCGGTGGGGGACCACCCTGTGGGCGGCCTGCTGGCGGTGCCGCTCGCTGACACCTTGAAGCGGGCAGACACCGAGGGCGCCGTGGCGGCCACTGTGCCGCGAGCGCATCTGTGGCAGGCGCAGACGCCGCAGATGTTTCGCTTCTCCGTTCTGCGCGAGGCTTTGGCGCGCGCCGATGAAGTGACCGATGAATCCAGCGCGATCGAGGCACTCGGTCACCGACCCTTGCTGGTGGAGGGCGATGCCCGCAATTTCAAAGTGACCCGCGCCCCGGATCTCTTGCTTGCACAACGGATACTCGAACATGACTGACTTTCGCATAGGCCAAGGCTTTGATGTGCATGCCTTGGTGGAGGGCCGAGCGCTGATCCTCGGCGGTGTGACGGTTCCTTTTGAAAAGGGGCTCTTGGGGCATTCCGATGCCGATGTGTTGCTGCACGCGATCACCGACGCGTTGTTGGGGGCCGCCGGCCTGGGGGATATCGGGCGCCATTTCCCTGACACCGATGCACGCTTTGCCGGCGCGGACAGCCGGGTGCTGCTGCGAGAAGCCATGGCGCGCGTGGGCGCAGCCGGGTTTCGCGTGGGCAATGTCGATGCGACAGTGATCGCGCAGGCGCCCAAGCTTTCGCCGCATGTGGATGCGATGGTGAAAAATATCGCGGCCGATTTGGGTGTCAGCCCTGGCCAAGTCAATATCAAAGCCAAGACCAGCGAGCGGCTGGGTTTCACCGGCCGCGGCGAAGGCATGGCGGCAGAAGCGGTAGCCTTGTTGTTACGGGGGTGAGCAGATGAAGCGATGGCTGGCGACAGTGTGCTTGAGCGTGTTGGCGGGGTGTTCCAGCGCACCCAAAGAGCCAGTCGCAGAGGTGGTGCCACGCATTACGCTGGGCGGGCCGGATGGCAAGACGCGGGTATGGGCCAATGCGTCGGCTTTTCGGCCGGTGCCGATTCAATTGCGCGCCAAAGCCGCCGAAATCTGCGAAGCCATCGGCGCGCGCGCCGCGGGTTTTCATCCGCGTGCCCTGGATGAAAACGGCAAGACCTTCACCGAGGGCGGGTTTTATTGCGTGAAGGACTGAGTTGCCCCGCGATATTGGAAGATTGGTCACGTGCGATGCGGTCTGAGACCCGCCTGCAGCATCGTCTGTTTTTTGCGCTCTGGCCGCAGGCCGATGTGGCTGCGTCTCTTTATGCTCTTTCAGGCACGCTCGATGCCGGCTCTTGCGCTCGCAGAATACCCCGCGAATCGTTGCATATGACACTCGCATTCCTGGGCGAGGTGGGTCGTGAAAAACTCCCCGCGCTTTGCGAGCTCATTCACACCTTGCCGGCGCCCGCTTTCACGCTGGGCCTCGATCGCATCGGCTGCTGGCCGCGCGGGGGCATTGTCTGGGCGGGAGCCAGTGTGGTCAGCCCTGCCTTGCATGAGTGTGTCGCGGCTTTGTGGGCTGGTTTGAAAAGATTGGGCTTCGCGCAGGAAAAACGGGACTTTGCACCGCATGTCACGCTGTTTCGCCACGGGAATGTGCGGCCTTTCGCGCTTGCTCAGCCGATCAGCTGGCCGGTATCGGCGATTGTCTTGGTGGAGTCCGTGCCGGGCAAGGGGTACCACGCGCTCTGCCGTAGCCCCAAAAAGAACGGGGCCCACTGAAGCGGGCCCCAAAATGGGTGCTTGTGAAAGGAGATGTCAACAACAGCAACAGCGCACTACAGGTAAATACAACTCGACAAACGCTCAGCCACTTGGCGGGGTGGTGATTTGGTGTAATCCTTTTCCAGCCGCTCGCTCACCAGGTTGGCGGTGCTGGTGTCCAGCGAGCCATTGATGAGCCCCATCATGGTGGGCGGGGCGACCAGAATTACCCGATTGCATTGATTCGTACTGCGACCATGCACCAGCTCGCGGGCGAGCTTGAGCGCGAAAATTTCTGCTTCGTGCTCCTTTGGGGTGGAGTGGGGTTGTCGGCAGCCACGGCCGTTGCCTGAACTTTGCATGTGGCCGGCGCGGTCGGTGACGAGATCCGCATTTTTGGCGCGGCTGGCAGGGTGCTCGAATTCCTTAACGACTGATAAACCTGTGTTGGGACCTTCATTGGAATAGAGCGTGGCGGCACTGGCATTGGCCACCAGAATCCAGGTTTTTTGGGGCATGAGACACTCTCCAAAGGCGGGTTGGCAAGGTGGGTAAGATCCCTAAGCCCGCCTTGATTGGCGTCTTCACAAGACACTGAAAAACCAATCAATGCAGGCCTTGACTGCACCTTAGCCGGCTGGCTTTGGGGCTTCAAGGGAGTCTTTTTACCCGGTGTCGTAGCACACTGAAGGCACAGGATATTACGGCCAGAATCGGCTGCCTGTGTGGGCGACGAGCGGCGGCGGGTGGTGTAAAGCTGCCCTAGCGCGGGATGTCCGGCAGTGCTTTGGCGAGCTTGAGTTGCGCATCCAACCCGCCGCCATCGCGGGGCTCGAGCGACAAGCCGCCGCCGTGCCAGCGGGCAATGCGCTCCACAATCGCGAGCCCCAAGCCTGCGCCGCCGGTATCGCTGCGCGCGGCTTGGCCGCGGATGAAAGGACGCTTCACACTCTCTGCCGCCAAGGCCGAGAGTCCCGGCCCGCGATCGAGGACATGGATGATCACATGCTCGCCGGCATCCTCAACGGCAATCTCGATGGGCTTCTCCCGCCCGGCGTATAGCAGGGCATTGGTCACCAGATTCGAAATCGCGCGATAAAGGCCCAAAGGCTTGCCGATGATCGGCTTGGCAAGCCGTTTGGGCGTGTGAGAGATCGCAACTTTCGCGCCGCGGCGGCTGAAAGTCTGCGCCACGTTTTCCACCAACTGCGGCAGATCAAGTTCTTCCCAGGCTTCGTCATCCACGCCCCGGGCAAAGTCGATGAATTGCCCGATCAGCGTGTCCATTTCGCCAATCTCGAGCGCCATCGCCTCGCGGGTTTCCTCCGGCAGCGCGGACATTTCGATCTCGAGGCGAAGCCGGGTGAGTGGGGTGCGCAGATCATGCGAGATGCCGGCCAGCGACATGGCTCGGTCGTCTTCCATGGTTTGCAGCGCCTGCGCCATGTGATTGAAGGCAGCCGCCACCTGCGCGATCTCGTCTGGGCCACGTTCATCCAGGTGTGTCTTGCGCTCGCCACGCGCCACCTCGCGAGCGGCCAGCGCAAGGCGCCCCAGCGGCCGCGTGAGATACGCCACCAGCAACCACGCGGCGGCCAAGGCAAGACACAGCGAGAGCGCCGCCCAGCCAAGCCAGGCCCGCTCTGATTGACGCACGATGTGCTCCATCGGCAGCCGCAGCCAGTATTCATCATTCTCGGCGATGAAAAAGCTTACCCAGAAGCCGGGGGTGTCATCCACCGCACCCGCAAACCGCGTTTTGGGGCCCAGTGCCAGGCGGATGTTGTCGGTCAGCGCCTCGATCAGGGGGTTCTGGGGTAGCGGCTTGATCGGATCACTCCCGTCCGCCGGGTAGATACGAATGTCCTCCGCCAGAGCGAGATCAAACAGCAGGTCAAGTCGCGTTTCAGCTGTGGTGTTCAGAAGCGCCGGCCGCACAGTGTTGATCGAGGTGACCACCCACTGCGCTAACTGACGGGCCCGCGGTTCGCGTTCGAAATGCAGATATACCGCCTGCCAAGTTAGCACCGACAGCAGCATTAGCAGCGCAATCGCTGCGAAAGCACGCAGCAGCAAGCTGGGCGAGCGGCGCGTCATGGTGGCGAGTTGTCCTCGGGGACGAACATATACCCTAAGCCCCAGACAGTCTGCAGATAGCGCGGCTTGGCCGGATCAGGCTCGAGCAGCTTTCGAAGGCGCGACATCTGAACATCGATGGCGCGATCGGCCACATCATACTCACGCCCGCGCAAAAGCTCGGTGAGCTTGTCACGCGACAAGGGCTCGCCGGGGTGTGCGACCAGCAATTTAAGC
>JBEAUN010000223.1:0-8639 GCA_041161415.1 Pseudomonadota bacterium
AGCGCGTTCTTGTCGGTCATCTCTCGTGGAAAAAATCCGAGAGTGGACACGATTTCCTGGCTGTTTACAACAGCCCGTGGTAGGTGCCTGAGCGTGAACGAGTTTTGATGCTCCGGCCCTGCCTGCGCCAATCAACGCTTCGCCCAAGCCGGATGCTGCGGTATGATGCAGTGAGTCTTTCCCATTTCGGAGAGCATGCCGATGTCATTCATCCTGCGCCGATGTGTGTTTGCCATGTGGGCGCTGCTGGCCGCTTTTCAAGCGCATGCGCAGCAAGGCGTGGCAGTCGGTTTTGTGCTGGATGTGACAGGCCAGGTCGTGTTGTCCGCGGGCGGTAATCGGCAACGTGCCGAGATTCTCGATCGCATCGATATTGCCCACACCTTAACGGTGCCGATTGGCGGCAAAGTCGTTTTTCTTTTCCGGCCTGAGCGCGCGGAATACACCTTTTTTGGCCCAGCCGCGATCCAGTTCGGGGCCGGAGGTGTCGTGGTCAAAACAGGCAATGCCGGGTTGGTGCGCAGCCTGCCAGCAGGTGTATCCGTGCGCCTTGAACCCAATTCCCGCACCCGCCCTGAAGTCCGCGCCACAGCGACAGGCATGATCAGCCCTGATGTAGGTGAGACAGTGCTCACCAATCGGCCGATTTTTTCCTGGGATTCGGGTGCCGCACGCAGCACCTATGAGCTGACACTCATCGATTGCGGCAGTGACCTCGTCAATTGCAGTGGCATACCCATGAAGGTGACGCTGCAGGCCCCCAGTTGGCGGCCCTCAGAAGAGGATGCACTGTTGTGGGGCCATTTTTATCGCTGGACGGTGAGCCAACAAGCAAAAAAGAAAACCCGCTCAGACCAGCAAGGATGGTTTTTTGTGGTGGCCCCTGAACAGCTCGAACTCTTGTCGGCGCTGCACCCGGGCGAATCCTCCGAGATCGCGCCTTATGTGCTTTACGCTCAAGCGCTGGAAGAAGCCGGCGCACGGCGCGAAGCGCGAGACATCTGGCAGCAGCTGACCACCATCCGCCCCGAGCAACGCGCCTTCACCTGCAAGGCCGCTGGTCGCGCCGCTGAGCAGTGCCGACGGATTGGTGAGCCGAACTGATTGAGCTCGCCAGCGGCCCCGCTCGCTACTGCGGGCTTTCCAGCCACACACACTTTCCCTTGCTCTCTTTTTGAATGCCTTCCAGCGTCGCCTGATGCGCGGCGAGCTCTGCTTCCGTCGCCGGCATCACCCGCAGGGCGGCGCGCTCAATCAAGCTACCCAGCTCATCCCGCACGGCCACCGGCTCGGCCAGATCGATCATGAGCGTTTCCTGACCGCGGGTCATGGCGAGATAAACCTCGGCCAGCAGTTCAGCATCGAGCAGCGCGCCGTGCAGGGTGCGGTGGGCGTTGTCGATCTCAAAACGCTCGCAAAGCGCATCCAGGGATGCCTTGCGGCCGGGGTTCAATTCCTTGGCGAGCTTTAAGGTATCCACCACGCCGGTGATCTGGCTGGTGAGGTTTCCCTGCCCCAACAAAGAAAACTCATGCTCCAAAAAGCCCATATCGAAGGGTGCGTTGTGGATGATGAGCTCGGCGCCGCTGACGAAATCCAGAAACTCTTTGAAGACATCGACGAATTTCGGTTTGTCCTGCAGAAACTCGCTTGTGATGCCATGCACCGCCGCCGCGCCCGCATCGATTTCGCGCTCGGGGTTGATGTAGCGGTGAAAACGCCGGCCAGTGAGCTTGCGGCTCACCACTTCCACGCAGCCGATTTCAATCACCCGGTGGCCTTGCCGCCACTCCAGGCCCGTGGTTTCGGTGTCGAGCACAATCGAGCGCATGAATCAGCCTTTCAAAGTTTGAATGCCGCGACGGGCGAGCGCGTCGGCGCGTTCGTTTTCCGGGTGGCCGTTGTGGCCGCGCACCCAGCACCATTCGATCTGATGACCGGCGGCGAGCGTATCCAGCCGCTGCCAAAGATCGGCGTTCTTCACCGGCTGCTTGTCGGCAGTGAGCCAGCCGCGACGTTTCCAGCTGTGAATCCACTCGCTGATGCCTTTTTGAACATACTGCGAATCGGTGTACACCCGCGCCTTCACCGGCCGTTTCAAGGCCTCCAGCGCGCGGATGACAGCGAGCAACTCCATGCGGTTATTGGTGGTCGCGGGCTCGCCGCCGAAGAGCTCTTTTTCCTGGCCAAAGCCCATCAGGACTGCCCCCCAGCCGCCGGGCCCGGGGTTGCCACTGCAGGCGCCGTCGGTGTAGATGTCGAGTTCGTATTCTTTTGTCATAAGCTGTCTTTGTTGATGGGTGCGCCATCTCGCTGCACCACCGCCGAGAGCGCACGGCGGGCGGAGCGCTTTTTCCAGGCGGGCCTGATAAGCCGCATGCCGGGCACGCGCTTGATGGCCTGGATCACATACACCGCGCCAGCATAAGGCCACCAGCGGTCGCCGGCGCGGGCCATGAAATCCCAGCGTTTAAGCCAGGCCTCGCTCAACACCGGCGGCACATAACAACCAAAGCCACCCGCCTGCGTTTCAAGGCCCAAAAGCTGCAGCCAATCTTTCAAGCGGCGCACGGATAAATACTGCCCCTGCCACGGAAACACATCGCCCCGGGACGCCCAGGCGCGTTTGGCGCCCCACAGGCTGAAGGGGTTGAACCCTGCGATCAGCAGATGCCCCTCGGGCATCAGAATGCGGTCAGCCTCACGCAAAATCTGGTGCGGATTGTCGGCGAATTCGAGCACATGCGGCAACACCACCAAATCCATGCTCTGGCTGGCAAAGGGCATCTGCAGATAACTCGCCCGCACCTGCCCGCCTGGGCCGGGGCTGCAGCGGAATCGGTGCGGGATGCGATTAGCGCGCAGTGTATCGAACACCGGGTCCCCCAGCTGCAGGGCATTGAAGCCGAAAATATCCGCGCAGACCTGATCGAATTTCGTCTGTTCCCAGCGCAGCACATACTGCCCCTGCGGGGTGGCCAGCCAGCGGGCCATCGGAGAATCGAAAGAAATCGCGTCAGAATCCGGATTAACGATTGACATTCGGCCTCAAGATTTCGAAACTGCAACGTATGGACGTCATCGCCATCCCCGCGTTTACAGACAATTACATCTGGCTAGTGCGCCACGGCCGTCACGCGGCAGTGGTGGATCCGGGTGACCCCGGCCCGGTTGAGCGATATCTCTCGCTCTATGGGCTGGACCTTAGCGCGGTGCTGATCACGCATCATCACCCCGATCACACCGGCGGCATTGCGGCCCTGTCGAGCAAATGGGCGGTGCCGGTGTTCGGCCCGCGCAATGAGTCGATCAAAGGCATCACCCGGCCGGTGGGCGAGCCGGATTTAATCCAGCTGCCTGGGCTTGATGCCGAGTTTTCAGTGCTCGACATCCCCGGCCATACCCGAGGGCATGTGGCCTATTATGGCGCAAACCTTTTATTCTGTGGCGACACGCTTTTCGGCGGCGGCTGCGGCCGGGTGTTTGAGGGCACGCCTGCACAAATGCATTCGTCATTAATGAAAATCGCCGCCCTGCCCGGCCACACCCGGGTGTATTGCGCGCATGAATACACCGAAGCCAACCTGCGCTTTGCCCTGCGGGTGGAGCCAGAGAACGGAGCGCTCGCGGCGCGGCTATCTCGTGTGATGCAAATGCGCGCGGCGTTCATCCCCTCGCTGCCCACCCGGCTTGAGGAGGAACGCGCGACCAATCCTTTCCTGCGCGCCACCGAGCCGGCTGTGATCGAAGCGGCCAAGACGCGCGGTGCGCGAGAGGATGCCGTGAGCGTGTTCGCGGCGATTCGGGAGTGGAAGAATCAGACGTAATTGGGCTGGCCGGAATGCCCTTTTCCGTAACCCGGAATTTTTCCGCCGACCAGCCAACCATCAAGCCACTCCGGAAAAATGGGTCGGTCGTGCCTGCAATTTCTCCAGCATGCAGGTAGTGAACTGTCAGCCATTGCTGCAATTAGGTTGCCATCGCTCTCGATGGCCCCATGAATCGTGGGCTGTCGAGCGCTTTACTGATTCGCTTTCGAATCAGGCAACGCGAAATCGCAATATTTCCGTTCCCGGGACAATTGCCCGGCTGGGGGCATGGCAGGCTCCGGTGTGTCGGGACTGACATTACCCAATGTGGTTGTTTCGCCCACCACAACCCTGGCACCGGGGATCAACTCTCCCCGCTTGAGCTTGAACTGGGCCTTGCACCCCGCGATTCCCGCCTCTTCGAGGATGACCGTCACCTTTGCTTTAATGGCATCGTTTACCAGCTCGAGCGCGCGCCCCTCACCCAATCCGCGCCGTATTTCCTCATTCACTGCATCCTGAAATGCCTTGTTGTTGAGCACCGATGTCATTTTTTCGCGGTCTGCATCGCCGAGGGCGAGTTTGATGACCCATCCGAGTTTCTCGCAAGACCTGCCCGTCTCAGAGTGCTTCTGGTATTCCGCAAAATGTCCGTGGTTAATTTGGACGGCGTCGGCCTCCCCGGCGACCCTAAGCCAATCATGATCCAGCGGGGTGGCGCTGTTTGCCAGTTTCTGGTAAAGCTTGTATTTTCCTTCGCGGATTTGTTGTTTTCCAAGCTCTCCGAGCAGTGCGTGATCAAGGCTGTCACGCTCAATCGAGAGCGTGTCGGTGACCGCTCTTAAACCGGGTATTTTCGCCGCAAGGATTTTGCCCCACTGGGTGTAATCGAATAAGCCACGAAGGGGGTTGTCGGGGGAGGGGTCTTCAGCGCGCCTGTATTTGATCTTGAAGCTGATCTTGGGGTCGAGGTTTTGCGGGTTTGCCGCTTGAGTAGATGGGTGGAACACCAGTTTGATTGAGTACATGGGTGGCGGCGATCCTGGTTTATTCAAGAGTATCCTTAAGAATGCCTTAAGAATGCCCATTGAGTTGTAAGCCCACGCAGGAGGTTCCCTCTGCGGCGCAACGCATTCAGTTGCCGAGCCCATGGCCCCCCTTCGGCGGTGTCGACTGTTTCGATGCCATGTCTGCCGCCGTCTTGATCGACTTATTTGGCGGCTTGGCCAGGTATTATCCGCTGCATACCAATCCGCCTTCGTTCTGCTGCGTGGCATCCCACTCGAAGTTGGATTTTCTGCAAAGCAACGCTGCGACGTCGATATTCGCAAACGCGGTGGCGTTTAATTGGCGCCCCGGGGTGGCTCAACCTTCGTCATAACCCAAGCTTCTGAGCGCCCGTTCGTCATCCGCCCAGCCGCTTTTCACCTTCACCCACACCTCAAGAAACACCTTGCCGTCAAAGAGCTTTTCCATCTCGCCACGGGCCTCAGTGGCGGTTTCCTTCAGTCGTGAACCGCGCTCACCGATCACGATGCCCTTGTGTGCCGCGCGGTCCACGATGATCGCGGCGTGAATGCGCCGAAAATTGCCTTCGACTTCAAATTTCTCGATCTCAACCGCAACACCATATGGCAGCTCATCGCCAAGCTGGCGAAACAATTTCTCGCGGATGAATTCAGCAGCCAGGAATCGCTCCGAGCGATCCGTGATGGCATCCGCTTCATACACCGGCTGCCCCTCAGGCAATAGCGCCTCGATGGCCTCCACAAGCACACTTTCGCCATCCCCCTTTTGCGCCGAAACCGGCACCAGCGCGGCAAAATCGCGCTTTCCCTGCATGCTCGCGATAAAGGGCAAAGCCTCGGCCCGATCGGCGAGCTGATCGAGCTTGTTGATCACCAGAATCACCGGCACATCTTTCGGTAGGAGCGACAGCACATCATCATCCGCCTCGCCAAAGCGACCGCATTCCACCACGAACAACACCACATCCACGGCCTGCAGGGTTTGCACCACAATGCGGTTCATCACGCGGTTAAGCGCGTTTTTGTGGCGGGTCTGAAAGCCGGGCGTGTCGACGAAAACGAATTGCGCGTGCTCGGTGGTATGGATGCCAGTGATGCGATGCCGCGTGGTCTGCGCCTTGCGCGAGACGATGCTGATTTTCTGCCCCACCAGGCGATTCAAAAGCGTGGATTTGCCCACATTCGGGCGGCCGACGATGGCAATGAAGCCGGTGCGGAAGGTGTCTTGCGGGGGCGTTGTCGATTGCGTCATGAAGCGAGCTTCTCCAGGGCCAGGGCGGCGGCCGCTTGTTCTGCGGCACGGCGGCTTGGCCCCTGCCCGCGGGTGGTAAGTTTAAAATCGCGCACATCGCACTCGACTTCGAAGTGCTGGGCGTGAGATTGCCCGGCGATGGTGAGCACCGTATAAACCGGCAGCTGTGCGCGGCGGGCTTGCAGCCATTCTTGCAGATCGGTCTTGGGGTCTTTCAGCACGCGCGCCGGGTCGAGCGACTCGAGCTCGGTGTGGTAGAGCGCAATAATCACACTGGCGGCCGCGTCGTAATCGGCATCAAGCGCAATCGCGCCGAATAGCGCTTCGAGTGCATCAGCCAGAATCGAGGGCCGGGTGTGGCCGCCGCTTTTGAGCTCGCCTTCGCCCAAGCGAAGCACAGCCCCCACGCCTAGCAAAAGCGCGATGCGATGCAGCGTTTCCTGGCGCACTAAGGTCGCGCGCAAACGCGAGAGCTGGCCTTCAGTCAGCAGCGGGAAGCGATCATACAGCGCGCGCGAAATGGCAGCAGACAGCACGCTGTCGCCCAAAAACTCAAGCCGCTCATAATTGGGCAAGCCAAAACTGCGATGGGTGAGCGCCTCATCGAGCAGGCGGGCATTTTGAAAGCGGTAGCCCAGGGTGTTGCAAAAAGCCTCGCGCGACATCAATCGAAGGGCCCCAGGCGCGTGATATCAGAGAAATTCATCCAGATGAAAAACGCCCGGCCGACGATATTGCGATCCGGCACAAAGCCCCACACTCGCGAATCGCTCGAGGCATCGCGGTTATCACCCATCACGAAATAATGCCCCTGGGGCACCTCGCAAGTCACGCCCGAGGCGTTGTAGATGCAGTTTTCGCGGTGGGGGAAATTGAGCACATGCGGCACATAGGCCGGGGCTTCCTTGTCATTGAGCACAGTGTGGCGATGCTCACCGAAGGTCTCTCGGAATTTTTGCGAGAGGTAGAAGCGATCGGTGTGAAGATAGGTGCCGAGCTCATCGGTTTTCACGGGCTCGCCATTGATGGTGAGCTGCTTGTTTTGATAGGCGATCTTATCGCCCGGCAGCCCGACCACACGCTTGATGTAATCGGTGCTGGGGTCCTCGGGGTAACGGAACACCATCACATCGCCGCGCTGCGGGTCCCCGAGCGCAATGACTTTTTTATTGATGATCGGCAGGCGAATGCCATAGGTATATTTATTCACCAGGATGAAATCGCCCACCAGCAAGGTTGGAATCATCGAGCCGGACGGAATCTTGAAAGGCTCGAACATGAACGAGCGAATCACAAACACCGCGAGTATGACCGGGAAGAAGCCCGCGCCATATTCCACCCACCAGGGCTCGGCGGCATCGGGTGCGCGGCGCACTCGGAAATAAAGCTTGTCGGCCATCCACAACACATACGTGAAGACCAGCAGCACAAAAAGGATGAGGGAGAAATTCACCGTTTATCGCCTTGATGTCGCCATGAGGGGTTGAGGGTTGGGCATGGTGGCGGCTTATTTCTGATCAGTGCGCAACACCGCCAGGAAGGCCTCCTGCGGGATTTCCACATTACCCACTTGCTTCATGCGTCTTTTGCCGGCCTTTTGCTTTTCGAGGAGCTTTTTCTTGCGGCTGATGTCGCCGCCGTAGCATTTTGCCAGCACATTTTTACGCATCGCCTTGATCGTTTCACGGGCGATGATATGCGAGCCGATCGCCGCTTGCACTGCCACATCAAACATCTGGCGCGGAATCAGCTCACGCATGCGCGCGGCGAGCTCGCGGCCGCGGTAAGGCGCATTGGCGCGATGCACGATCACCGACAGCGCATCCACCCGCTCGCCATTGATGAGGATATCGAGCTTGATCACATCTGCGGCGCGGTATTCCTTGAATTCATAATCGAGCGAGGCATAGCCGCGCGAGACGGATTTCAGGCGGTCGAAGAAATCCATCACCACTTCGGCCATCGGCATGTCGTAGGTGAGCTGCACCTGCCGGCCGCGGTAGGCCATGTTGACCTGCACGCCGCGCTTTTGTTCGCAGAGCGTGATCACCGCGCCGAGATATTCCTGCGGCACGAAGATAGTGGTGGTGATGATCGGCTCGCGGATTTCTTCCACCTTGCCCATGTCCGGCAGCTTGGAGGGGTTTTCGACCTGAATCAGCGAGCCATCTTTTTGCACCACCTCATAGACCACCGTGGGGGCGGTGGTGATGAGGTCCATGTCATATTCACGCTCGAGCCGCTCCTGCACGATTTCCATGTGCAGCAAGCCCAAAAACCCGCAGCGGAAGCCAAAGCCCAAAGCCTGGGAGACTTCCGGCTCAAAGCGCAGTGAGGCGTCATTCAACTGCAGCTTTTCCAGCGCATCGCGCAGCGCGTCGTATTGATTGGATTCCACCGGATAAAGCCCGGCGAAAACCTGCGATTTAATTTCCTTGAAGCCCGGCAAGGGCTCGGCGGCGCGCCGGTCGGCCAGCGTGATGGTGTCGCCCACCTTGGCGGCTTTCAGCTCTTTGATGCCGGCAATAATGAAGCCGACTTCACCGGCAT
>JBEAUN010000246.1:0-4042 GCA_041161415.1 Pseudomonadota bacterium
TGGCAAATTCCGGCACCGCCGCCACGGCTTTGACCGGCGTGCTCATCGCCAGCACTTCACCTGCGCGATCGGAAATGCGCCCGCGGGTGGCCGGCATTTCCACCACACGCGCGAAACGCGACTCACCCTTTTGCTGTAGAAAATCTTCGTTGATGGATTGCAAGTAAACCGAGCGGCCGCACAGCACCACCATCGACAGCAACAAGAACACCAACACCAGCCGCGAACGCCACGCAGGCAGAAGCTGCGAGAGCAGCGGATTTTGATTAAACGTGAGCCCTTTGACTTTCATGGCTCACCTCCCGTCACTGCCCGCGGCGGCATCACCACCAGCTTGTCCGCCCCGGGCAAGCCCATGCCCAATTTCGCACGCGCAATTTTTTCCACTCTGCCATGCGCCGCCCAGGTGCTCTGCTCGAGCTGCAGCTGCCCCCACTCAATATCGAATTGGCGGCTTTTTTCCTGCTCGCGCTCGAGCTCGGAATAAAGCTTGCGGGCGCGATGCTGCGCCGAGACCACCGCCAGCGCAGTCAGCACCAACACCACCAGCAACAGGAGATTCACGCGTGACATACGCGCCCCCTGGATTTTTCTGCCACGCGCATCACGGCGCTGCGGGCGCGCGGGTTCACGCACACCTCGGCCTCACTCGGCCGGGTGGCTTTACCGATCAAATCAAGCTTGGGCACCGGCAGCTCGGCGGCGCGCACCGGCAGGCGACGCGGCAGCTTGGGCGGGCTGGATTCATCACGCATGAAACGTTTGACCAGGCGGTCTTCCAGAGAATGAAAGCTGATCACCACCAACCGCCCGCCCGGCTTCAACGCGCCGAGCGCTGCGGGCAAAACTAACGTGATCTCCTCAATCTCCCGATTGATGAAAATCCGTAGAGCCTGGAAACTGCGCGTCGCCGGATGCTGCCCCGGCTCGCGCGTACGGACCGCTTTTTCCACGAGCGCGGCAAGTTGTCCGGTAGTGGCGACACCCCCAGCTGCCCGAGCAGCAACAATCGCCTTTGCAATCGCATAAGCAAACCGTTCTTCGCCATAGTCTTTCAACACCTCCGAAATTTCACCCACGCCGGCATGAGACAACCACTGGGCCACCGTCTCGCCCCGGGTGGTGTCCATGCGCATATCAAGCGGTGCATCCACACGGAAACTAAAGCCCCGCGCGCCCTCGTCAAGCTGGGGCGAGGAGACCCCAAGATCGAGCAACACTCCATCGACCGCCGCCACCCCAAGCTCTTTGAGCACTGCGGCCAATTCGCTAAAGGGCGAATGCACCAGGGTGAGCCGCGCATCCTCAGCCACCAAGGCGCGGCCGGCTTCGATCGCTTGCGGATCGCGATCGAACGCAATCAGCCGACCGGCAGAAGACAAACGCGAAAGAATGGCGCGGGAATGCCCGCCGCGGCCGAAAGTGCCATCGACATAAATGCCGCAAGGGTCGGTCACCAGCGCCTCGACCGCTTCGGTCAGCAGCACCGGGATATGTGGGCTGCGCGCGCTCACAGCGACAATGACTCCAGGCCAGGGGGTAAGAGCTTGTCGCCGAGAGCGAAGATATCGTCCTGCTGCTTTTGCCAGCCGGCGTCGGACCACAATTCAAAGTGATTGCCCTGCCCCACCAGCCACACCTCTTTTTCAAGCTGGGCATAGCGGCGCAATTCCGGCGCGATCAACACCCGGCCGGCGGCATCCATTTGTTCATCACGGGCAAAGCCCACCAACAAGCGCTTCAGCAAAGCCGACTGCTGCTCGAGGCTGGGCGCAGCGAGCACCTGCGCGCGGATCGGCTCCCAGGCGGGGGCCGGATACAGCAACAAACAACGATGAGGATGGGCGGTCACCACCAGCGAGCCCGAGGCGAGCACCATCAACGCGTCACGATGACGAGCAGGCACGGCAAGGCGGCCCTTCGCATCGAGATTTAGCGCTGCGGCTCCTTGAAACATCCCACCCCCTTCTGACTTCTGCTTGTCACCGGGAACCCCCACGAAATTTGGAGGTTCTCCCACTTTTGTCCACTTCACCCCACTTTAGTGGAAACAAACAGGGGGGTCAAGCCCGTTTTTGCGAGTTTTTTGAGTCAACACAAGCACTTAAGCGCAAAAGCCAAAGCGCTTTCAAGATGAAAAATTACAAATAAATAAAGGGGATAGAGAAGAAAGCGGAAGTAAAGCGTGAAAAACACAAGGGGAATAAGCGGGCCGAATTATACTCTTCGGCAAATGACAGGTGTCTCTTGGGGGATCAGACCGTCAGCACCAGCCCGTCCCAAGCCGCCAGCACACGCAAGGGCTGCACCTCCTCGCCTAACTGCGTGCCATCGCGCGTGGCGAGTTCAAAGCGCTCGGTTTCAGCCAGAATCGCCGCCAGCCGCGCATCGCCATGCACCGGCTCATGGTGAAAAAGGCAGAGCGTGCCCACGCCCGCCTCGCGACACAGCCGCACCCCCATGATATTACTCGAATGCCCCCAATCGGCCTTCACCGAGATGGCATCCGCCAGCGAATACATGGCATCGAAAATCACCAAATCCGCATCGCGGAAAAACGCCACCGCACGGGCAATGGTGTCTGCCTCCCCGAGCTTATGCTCCGAATCGGTGGAATACACCACCGACTTCCCCGCCCGCTCGAAGCGCCAGCCGTAAGAATCGCCCTCATGCAGCTGCTTCTGCGCCGTTACGTTAAAGCCAGCAATCTCATACACCTGATTGGGGGACAGCAGGCGAAATTCGATGCTCGCCGCCAGCGCTGAAAAATCCACCGGAAACGAAGGCGCGGCATGCTGACGGCGAAATGCCGCCTCGAGTTCGTCATGGCAGCCATGGATGATGATGCGATTGCCCGGAATGTATGCCGGGGTGAAAAACGGAAATCCCATGATGTGGTCCCAATGCGGATGGGACATGAACACATGGTAAGTCTGGGGAGTGCCGCCGGCATCGCGCAGCATCTGGGCGCCGTACGGGCGCACCCCAGTGCCCAGGTCGCACAGCACATGGCCTGCACCGTCAGCCATGATCTCGACACAACTGGAGTGGCCTCCGAAGGTGCCGGCCAACGCAAAATCCAGCCCATCGACAAAGGCCTCAACCTGATCCCGCGCCATGAGGCTCTGCCCCTGCTCGATGGCTTTAGCCGCGAGGCCGATCGCCTCCACCAGCTTGACGCGCACATCGTGCGCCGTAAGCGACACCGGCAAAGACCCCCGTGTGCCCCAGAAGCGCACCTTCACCAGCGAGCCCTCTGATGTTCGTCCGGCGCACAAAGCCATTGAATGAGATCACTACGCATCAACCCCACCTCGCGCGAAAGAGCATGCATTTGGCATTCTGGCACAAGCGCCGACAAGATCAGGCGTCGCCTGGCATCGGCTCAAGGTAACCAAACATCGACAAGGGTGGCACACACTTCAAGGCCCGGGCCACCTTGAAATTCACGAGATACGCATAGCGGCTCAAGGTCTCGATGGGAATCTCGCCCGCCGGCTTGCCGCGCAAAATCTGCTCAGCCTTGTAGCCCGCAAAGGCGCCAATTGCCGCATAGCGACTGACAAGCCCGGCCAGGGCTCCGGCATTCATCAATTGCTCGGTCGATGCGAAAGTCGGCAGATTGAGCGCATGCGCGGCAGGGATGACTTGACCCGCGGCATGAGAAGTCAGAAATGAATCCGGCGGCAGATACAGCCACTGCGCCCCGCGTTGTTTGAGCCGCGCCACCAACGCCTCGCTGTTCGAGGCGGAAGGCCGGCCGTTTTCAAGCGGAAAGGCTTCCGTCAGGAGCGCGAATTTTTCCGCTCGGGCCAGCGCTTGCAACTCCTCCACAATCACCGATGAATTGCTTTCAGTCGGGGTGTGGATGACCCCGATCTTTTCAAACGGACGATAGGTTCGTATCGCCTGCAATTGTGCCTTGGTGGGCGCCACATGAAAAACTCCGGTGAGATTACGCGCACTGCGGCTCAAATCGGCCACCAGCCCCACGCTCACGGGCGCGGCCACCACGGCGAACACCACCGGGATATCGGTGATG
>JBEAUN010000335.1:0-9537 GCA_041161415.1 Pseudomonadota bacterium
GCGCAGCTGATGCAAGTGGGTGGCCGCAGCGGCCGCGGCGAGCTGCCCGGTGAAGTGCTGTTGCAAACCGAATACCCCGACCATCCGCTTTACCGAGCCCTGGTGGCACATGATTACCCAAGCTTTGCCGCGCAGCAGCTCACCGAGCGGGAAGCGGCCGGATTTCCGCCGTTCTCGCATCAAGCGGTGCTGCGCGCCGAGGCGCCGAAAATGATCGAGGCGCTGGATTTTCTGAAAGCCGCCGCAGGCCTTGTGCCGGATGAGTTACCGGTGGCCTGCTTTGACGCCGTGCCGATGCGGCTGGCCCGTCGCGCTGGCCTTGAGCGCGCGCAGATGCTCATCGAATCCGCGAGCCGCGCGGCCTTGCAGGCCTATCTCAACCGGTGGCTGCCAAAGCTGCATGAGATCAAGGCGCCACGCACTTTGAGCTGGCACATTGAGGTTGATCCCGTGGAGCTGTGAGCGGGGCTGAAATCCGGGTTGTCGAGGTCGCTTCATGTACCATTGGCCCTCACGTTTTCTTCTGAATGCATCATGGTCCCCAATCTCACCGCCGCGCTCACGCACCCGCTGCTTGCACTTGAAGCGAAGGTGCTGGCAAAGGAAGTCGAAATCGAGCAGTGGTTCCGCGCCCAGTGGGCGGAGCACACGCCGCCTTTTTATTCGTCGGTCGATCTGCGTAACGCAGGCTTTAAGCTCGCGCCTGTAGACACCAATCTTTTCCCCGGCGGTTTTAATAATCTCAATCGCGAGTGTCTGCCCTTGTGCGTGCAGGCGGCGATGAGTGCGATTGAAAAGTTTTGTCCGGATGCCAAAAAGCTGCTGCTGATCCCCGAGAGCCACACGCGCAATCAGTTTTATTTGCAAAACGTGATCGCGCTGTCGCGGATTTTGCGGCACACCGGGCTTGAGGTGCGCCTGGGCAGTGTGCTGCCGGAAATCACCGAGCCGACCACAATCACGCTCGATAACGGCGCGCAGCTGGTGCTCGAGCCGCTGGTTCGCAGTCGTCACCGGCTGGGGTTGAAGGATTTCGACCCCTGCGCGATTTTGCTGAATAACGATTTATCCGGTGGCGTGCCGGCGGTGCTCGAGGGGCTGCATGAGCAAACCTTGCTGCCGCCACTGCACGCCGGCTGGCATGTGCGGCGCAAGTCGCATCACTTTGCCGCCTTCCGTGATGTGGCCGCGCAATTTGCCACCGTGGCCGGCATTGACCCCTGGCTCATCGACCCCGCCTTTGGGGTGTGTGGCGGCCTGGATTTTCAGGCGCGTGAGGGCGAGGCGTGTCTGGCGGAAACCGTTGATCAGGTGCTCAGTCGCATCCGCGAAAAATATCTTGAATATGGCGTGGCCGAGCGGCCCTTTGTGATTGTGAAAGCCGATGCCGGCACCTACGGCATGGGGGTGATGACAGTGCATGATGCCGCCGAAGTCACGCATCTCAACCGCAAGCAGCGCAACAAAATGGCGGTGGGCAAGGAAGGCTTGCAGGTGCATGAGGTGATCATTCAAGAAGGTGTGCACACCCTTGAAACCGTCGGCGGCAGTGTGGCCGAGCCGGTGGTGTATATGATCGACCGCTATGTGGTGGGCGGCTTTTATCGTGTCAATCCGGCGCGCGGCCGGGATGAAAATCTCAACGCCCCGGGCATGCACTTCGAGCCTTTGGGATTCGAGTCGCCCTGCCAGCTGCCCGACCCGGCAAGCCACCCGGATGACGCGCCGAACCGTTTCTACACGTACGGCGTGGTCGCCCGCTTAGCCGCGCTCGCCGCCGCGATTGAGCTTGAGCGCACCGCGCCCGAGGAGCTTTGATATGCAGATTGCATTTATCGTCGACCCGCTTCACACGCTCACGGCTTACAAGGATTCCAGCGTGGCGATGATGCGCGAGGCGGCGCGGCGCGGCCATGCGGTGTTTGCGATTCTGCGCGATCAGCTGTTTTGGAAAGACGGCGCCACCTGTGCGATTGCTCATCAGCTTGAGGTGTGCGATGACAATACCGATTGGGTGCGCGAAGTGGGCAGCGCCGAGTATGCGCTCACGCACTTCGATGCGGTGCTGATGCGCCAGGACCCGCCCTTCGATTTTGAATACATCACCGCCACCTGGCTTTTATCCCGCGCGGAAGAAGCGGGGGCGCGCATCATCAATCGCCCCAGTGCGATTCGCGACCACAACGAAAAGCTCGCCATCACTGAGTTTCCCCAATTCATCGCGCCCACACAGGTGAGCCGCGAGATGGATGCGCTGCAAGCCTTCATCGAGATGCATCAAGACTGCATCGTCAAGCCGCTCGATGGCATGGGCGGCGCGCAGGTGTTTCGCATCACTGGCAGCGACCCCAATCGCAATGTGATTCTCGAAACGCTCACCCGTGGCGGCACGCGCAGCATCATGGCGCAGCGTTTCATCCCCGCCATCAGCGAAGGCGACAAGCGCATTTTGCTGATCAACGGTGAGGTGGTGCCCCATGCCCTGGCGCGTATCCCCAAGGCTGGCGAGACACGCGGCAATCTGGCCGCCGGCGGGCGCGGTGTGGTGATGCCGCTCACCCCGCGTGAAAACGAGATCGCCCAGTTTCTCGCGCCCATCCTCGCGGCGCGGGGCTTGATGATTGTGGGGCTGGATGTGATCGGCGGGTTTCTGACCGAAATCAATGTCACCAGCCCGACCTGTTTTGTCGAGATCGGGCGGGAGGCGGGGTATAACGTGGCGGCGCGGGTGATCGATGCGCTGGAGCGAATCTGACGGCATCACCATGAAAGCGCTCTTTGCCTGGGTGTTGAGAGGGCTCTTCTGCCTCTTGCTTGTGGCCTGCAGCCGCGAGCCTTTGCACACCCAGGAATCGTTTGTGTTCGGCACACGGGTCGAGCTGCAGATTTACGGCGCGAGCGAGCATCAAGCGCGCGAAGCAGCCGATAAGGTGCTGCGTGAATTCGACCGCCTGCATGGCGCTTTTCATGCCTGGCAGCCTTCTCAGCTTACCGCGCTCAATGGCGCCATTGCCCGCGGCGAGCGTGACATCGCAGTGAGTGAAGAGCTCTTTTCACTGCTGCAGGGCGCGCAGACAATCGCGGCGCAAAGTCATGATCTTTTCAACCCCGCGATGGGCAGCTTGATTGCCTTGTGGGGCTTTCATGCCGACACCTATGCCCCGCGCTTGCCGGCCCAGGAGGCGATTGCCCAGGCGCTCGCCAAGCAGCCGCGCATGGCTGATTTGGTGCTTGAGCACAAGCGTGTCACCAGCCGCAACCCGGCGGTGCAGCTGGATTTCGGTGGCTATGCCAAAGGCTATGCGCTTGATCGTGCGGCGGAGATCTTGCGTGACAGCGGCATTGAGCATGCGCTCATTAATATCGGCGGCAATGTGATCGCGCTCGGCACCAAGGGCCGCCAGCCGTGGCGGGTGGGGATTGCCGACCCGCGCGGCACCGGGGCGATCGGCACGGTGGCGTTGGCCGATGGCGAGGCGATCGGCACCTCGGGGGATTATCAGCGCTATTTCGAAGTCGAAGGCCAGCGTTATTGCCATGTGCTCGACGGCCGCGTGGGCACGCCGGCGCGGGGGGCGCGTGCGGTCACGGTGTTGATGCCCAAAGGCCCGCAGGCTGGGGTGTTGTCCGATGCCTTGAGTAAGCCGCTATTCATCGTGGCACCCCACGAGTGGCCGGGGCTTGCCGAATCGCTCTCTGTGACGCAGGCGCTGCGGGTGCATGCCGATGGCGCCATCGACACCACCCCGGCGCTCAAAGCGAGGCTCACACTCGCGCAAGGGGTGTCGCTGGCCCCGCCCTCAAGCCCGGGCTCGGGTGCCCGATGAGGGCGTCATCAGCCACATCAGCGCTGCAAACGGCCACACCACGGACGCGAGCCGGGTGAGGCCATTGAAATTGAAAAACTGATCCACCAGTGCGGGGCTGTCTGGTGCCAGCAGATAGGGGTTTTCAGGCGCCAGATTGGCCAGCGCGGTGCCCACCAGCAGGCACAGCGCGGCCAGCGCCCGCCGCGCCCAGGACGGCAGCCCCAGCGCCATGCAAAGCAGCCCGGCGCCAATCACAAAGCCGACCTTGTTGCCCGGCGTGGCCCATTGCAGCACATGCTCGCCGCCCAAAATCACGCCCGCAGACACCCCTCGCACCGCCAGTGCGGCTAACAAGAGCCCGATGATGGCAGGCCAGTGCAGCTCGCGCATCACCTCCCGCGCTACCAGCCCCGCGGCAAGCGGCCCGAGCACCGCGATGCCCCACTCCACCGCCACTTGGCCTTCTGCGCTGTAAGGCAGCGCGGGCGCAAGCCCTAGCAGCGAGCGCAGATCGCCGTGGCCAAACAAAAGCAGCGCCGGATTCATCTGCGTCATCAGCCACAGCAACATCAAAATCAGCCCCGCATCGCCCACCCGGCCGCTCACCATATGATCGCGACGCAGCCGGAACACCGCGCCGCCATCGGCAAAGAGGCCACCAAAGCGCAACCCCAACGCGACACCAAGTAAGCCTCCCAGCACATTGCAGCCGAAATCGACATTCGATGGCACGCGGGCAGGCAGGAAATTTTGCAGCGTCTCAAGGCCCGCGCTCAATGCTGCTGGCAAAAGGAGCGCGAGCAGCACTGACAGCCAGCGCGGCAGGCGCGAGTACAGCGCCGGAAACAGCAAAAATCCCAGCGGCACATAGGCCGCGAGGTTGGTGAAAAGATCAAAGGCTGTCCAGTAGCGCGGCCAGGCGGCGAAGAAAAAATCAAATAGCGGCACACCGTTATCCCGCCAGCCGGTGAAGGGGTTGAGGCTCGCGTAAATGATCACCAGGGCATATACCAGCGCCCCATAGCGCGCCAGCCGCGCGGAATCATGGCGGGCCGTGGGGCTCATGCCCACACCTGCACCAAAAGCGGCACCGCCGTGGCGGTAAAGAGCGCATTCATGCCCATCGCCAAGGCCGAAAACGCGCCGGCCGTGGGGTGGCTCTGGAACGCGCGCGCAGTGCCAATGCCATGCGCCGCGAGCCCCATGGCGAAGCCCTGTGCGGTGGGGTCGGTGATTTTAAAGACGCGCAGCACCAGCGGCCCGCACACTGCGCCGATGACCCCGGTCATCAGCACCATCACCGCCGCCAGGGTGGGCAGCCCGCCGATTTTTTCTGCAATCGCCATCGCGATCGGGGTGGTCACGGATTTGGGCACCATGGACATCACCGTGGCATGGCTTGCGCCCAGCCACGAGGCGAGACTCACCGCCAGCGCTACCGCGGTAGAAGAGCCGATTATCAAGGCGATCATCAAAGGCCCCACCATGCGCTTCAAACGCGACCACTCGCCATAGAGCGGAATCGCCAGCGCCACCGTGGCCGGGCCGAGCAAAAAATGCACAAACTTCGCGCCCTCGAAATAGTGCTCATACGGCGTGCCGCTTAACCACAACACCACCGCCAACACCGCCACGGCCAGCGGCATGGGCGTGGCCAGCGGATGCTGGCCGGCACGCTGATACACCGCCACGGCGGCTTGATAAGCGATCAAGGTGAGCGTGAGCCACAGAAGCGGCGAGGCGGCAAGATAGACCCAGATTTCAGTGAGTCGGGGGCTCATGCTGCGTCTCGCTTGGCCTTGGCGCGCAGCAGCCGATCCAGCACCCAGGCGGTGAGGATGATCGCGCCCAGGGTGCTGACCACGAGTGATACGGCAATCGCCAGCCACTCGTCGCGCAGCCGGGCGATATGCACCATCACCCCCACCCCGGCGGGGATGAATAGCAGCGCGAGATTGCGCAGAATCATCCCCGAGGCGTGGTCTAGCGCGAGGGGCACGCTGCCCCGCCACACCAGCGCACAAAACAAAAACGCCATGCCCAGCACCGGGCCGGGCAGCGGCAGGCCCAACACCTGGGCTGTGATTTCACCGGCCAGCTGGAACAGCAACAGCCAAGTGAAGGCCGCGATCATTCGCGCACGCCATAGGTGGCGCGGTAGCGCGCCACTGCATCGAGTTGGGCTGTGAGCGCCGCGTTGTCAGCGAGATACGCGATGAGATCATTCAGCGTGGCCACGCTCACCACCGGCATGCCAAAACGCTGCGTGACTTCCTGCACCGCCGACAGCTCACCCTGGCCGCGCTCCATGCGATCCAGCGCGATCACCACCGCGGCAGGCGTGGCCCCTGCGCCGCGAATCAGCTCGACCGATTCGCGCACCGAGGTGCCGGCGCTGATCACATCATCAATGATCAGCACCCGACCGGCGAGCGGCGCGCCCACCAGCGTGCCGCCTTCGCCGTGGTCCTTGGCTTCCTTGCGGTTGTAGGCGAAGGGCACATTGCGGCCATGGCGCGACAAAGCCATCGCGGTGCCGGCGGCGAGCACAATGCCTTTGTAAGCCGGGCCGAAGAGCATGTCGAATTCCACGCCGGAGCGCACAATCGCCCGGGCATAAAAATCGCACAGCTGATCGAGCGAGGCGCCGTCATTGAATAAGCCGGCATTGAAAAAATACGGCGAGGGGCGGCCCGCCTTGGTGGTGAATTGCCCAAAACGCAGCACGCTCTTATCGCAGGCGAAGCGGATGAAATCCCGGCTAAAATCCACGGCTTTTGCTTCCATAAAAACCGCCATGGTACGCATCATCACCGCCAACCTCAACGGCATCCGCTCGGCTGCCACCAAGGGCTTCTTTGATTGGCTCGCGCAGCAACAAGCCGATGTGGTGTGCCTGCAGGAAGTCAAAGCCCAGGTGGCCGACTTAAGCCCGCAGATGCTCGCGCCGCAGGGCTTTCAGGGGTATTTTCATTGCGCGCAGAAAAAAGGCTACAGCGGCGTGGCAATCTACACCCGGCAGCCGCCGGAGCGCGTCATCGAAGGCATGGAAAGCACGGAATTCGACGCCGAAGGGCGCTACCTGCAAGTCGATTTCGCGACGTTTTCTGTGGTGTCGGTGTATCTGCCCTCGGGCTCGAGCTCGGAGGAGCGCCAGCAGGCGAAATTCCGTTTTCTGGATGAATTCGCGCCCAGGCTCGCATCGCTCAAACAGTCCGGCCGCGAATTTGTGATCTGCGGCGACTGGAATATCGCGCATCAAAATATCGATCTTAAAAACTGGCGCTCGAATCAGAAAAATTCCGGCTTTCTGCCTGAAGAGCGCGCCTGGCTGACCCATGTGCTCGATGAGATCGGCTGGGTGGATGTGTTTCGCCGGATCAATCAGGAATCTGAGCAATACACCTGGTGGTCCAACCGCGGTCAGGCCTGGGCGAAGAATGTGGGGTGGCGGCTTGATTATCACCTGGCCACACCGGCAATCGCCCAACGCGCCACGCGGGCCGAGATCTACAAGGCGCAGCGATTCTCGGATCATGCGCCGCTCATCATTGATTACGCGTTCGGCTAACGGATACCTGCGGTGACCTGGCAGAGCCTTTTTCATCAGGCTTTTGATCACCGCAGCTGGTAGCCGCTTGCGATATCATCGCAACAACGCTGGCGCTTCGCCGCATCGTCGTGCCCAACCGCTGCTTTTAGGATCGTCCGCCATGTTTGAAAACCCTGACAGCGAAGCCATTGCCGGCATCTTGAAGACGGTGAAAACCATCGCCGTGGTGGGCCTCTCACCCAATCCGGCGCGACCCAGCCACGGCGTGGCGGCGTATTTGCAGCGTGCGGGCTATCGCATTGTGCCGGTGACCCCCGCTGTGCCGGCTGTGTTGGGCGAGCAGGCCTATGCCCGGCTCTCGGATATTCCCTTCGCGGTGGATATCGTCGAGGTGTTTCGCGCGCCGGACTATGTCGATGACATCGTCACCGAATGCATCGCGCTGGGTGTCCCCCGGCTATGGCTGCAAGATGGCGTGATCAATGAGCCGGCAGCCTTGCGCGCGAAGGCGGCGGGCATCACGGTGGTGATGAATCGCTGCATGCTGCGTGACCATAGAAATTTACTGACATGAAAATCCGTTTTTCAAAAATGCAGGGGCTCGGCAATGATTTCGTCGTGATCGACGCGATCAACCAGCCGCTTTTCCTCACCCCCGATCAGGCCCGTTTTTTGGGCAACCGCCATTTCGGCGTGGGCTGTGATCAGATTCTGGTGGTCGAGACTCCCCGCACGCCGGGCGTCGATTTTCGGTATCGCATCTTCAATGCCGATGGCGGCGAAGTGGAGCAATGTGGCAATGGCGCGCGCTGCTTTGCGCGCTTTGTGAAAGAGGCCGGGCTCACCGATAAAACCGAGATCCGCGTGGAAACAAAATCCGGCGTGATCGCCCCTCGCATCAATGCGTCCGGCGAAGTGACCGTCGATATGGGCGTGCCGGTTTTAACGCACGCGCAGATCCCGTTTGAATCCGGGAATGATGCGGTTCTGGCGCCGCTGGAAGTGGGTGGGCAGCAGGTTCTGATCACTGCCGTGTCGATGGGCAACCCGCATGCGGTGCAGATTGTGGATGATGTCGACACCGCGCCGGTGGCGCATCAAGGCCCGCTGATTGAATCTCACCCGCGCTTTCCCAAGCGCGTGAATGCGGGCTTCATGCAGGTGGTCGATGCCCATCACATCCGGCTGCGTGTGTATGAGCGCGGCGCCGGCGAAACGCTGGCCTGCGGCACCGGCGCTTGCGCGGCGGTGGTGGCGGGCATTGTGCGCGGTGTGCTGGCTTCACCCGTCGCGGTCGACACCCGCGGCGGCCGGCTTTCCATTGCCTGGGCCGGCGAGGGCTCGCCGGTGATGATGACCGGGCCGGCCGTGACCGTGTTCCAAGGCGAAATCGATTTACCCGAGTCATTTACCCAGATCACCGACCCAACATGAAACAGCTCACTAGCGACATGGTCGCGCAGTACCTCCAGGACAACCCGCAATTTTTCGAAGCGCATCAGGAGATGCTCGCACACTTGAACCTGCCGCATCCCCATGGTGGGCGCACCATTTCGCTCTCTGAGCGTCAAGTGCTCACCTTGCGCGAAAAAAACCGCGCGCTTGAAGGCAAGCTCGCCGAGCTGATTCGCTTCGGTGAAGAAAACGACGCCATCGGCGAGCGGGTGCATCGGCTGTCGATCGCGCTCATCAAGGCGCAGGATTGGGCCCATGTGCTGCGCGTCACCCAGCGTCATCTGGTGGAAGATTTCGAGGTGCCGCATGTGGCGATTCGCCTTTGGGGCTTGGCCGTTGAGGGCGCGGAATGTGCTGATGTGAGTCCTGAGGCCCGCGCGCTGATTGCTTCGCAAAGCCACCCCTATTGCGGCGCTGCGGATAAACGCCCGAGCCTTGCGTGGTTTGGCGAGAGTGCCGCCGCGGTGCGCTCCTTGTGCGAGATCCCGCTGCGACGCGGCTCGGACGTGATCGGCGCGATCGCGCTGGGTTCGGAAGATGCCGAGCGTTTTTATGCCGGGATGGGCACTTTGTTTTTGTCGCAGATCGGCAATCTGGTGGCAGCCGCTGCCAGCCGCACGGCAGCGCAGGGTGGATGATCACGCCACACTGATGGCCGCGTGGCTTGATGCGCTCACGCATCAGCGCCGCGCGAGCCCCCGGACACTCGAAGCCTATAGC
>JBEAUN010000340.1:0-8255 GCA_041161415.1 Pseudomonadota bacterium
CCCTCGAGCGCCGCAGACTTCGGCCACACTCTCGATCACGCGCTTACCGAGCGGCTTAGGGCTGATCGGCTGGCCGCCGCATTGCGGCGTCATGGCGAAACGCCCACTGACAAGAACCCGCCGACCATGACACCGCGGCTGGAATCACGCTGGCGCACACAGCTCGCCTTGCGTCGCAGGTGGTTTGACAGCCAGCGTCAAGAAGGGCCCGGCTCACCCCCGGCGAATGCCGCACGCCGCGCCCAGGGGCTCATACTATTGGCCGACGCCGATGAAAATGATCACAACGGCTGCGCGCATCATCTCAGCCTGAAGGAAGCCCGCACCCACCGCGGCGGCTGCAGTCACAGCCATCACCAGAATCCACGCGGCCTGCTGATGGTGGATCTCGATGAAGCCGCGCATGGCGTTTATGCCAGCGTGAAACAGGGCCTGCCGATCTTCAAAGGCGAAGGCTTGGGCGCCATGCGAGAAGAATTCGCCGAGCAAACCAAACAACTGGAAAACGACCCCGTCGGCTGGATGGCCCATGAGGTGCCCCCCGAGGGGGTGGCAGACTTTTCCGCCGCCTTGGGCACCTCCGCCCTGGTAGCCCCGCTCGCGCTGATTGCACTCAAAGCCGGCATTCACGAAACTCGGGATGCTAACCACATTCGCCACGAGCTCAATGCACGACAATCCCTACTTGAAGCCGATGTCGCGCGCTTGAGTGTGATTGCCGCCGAAAAAAGTGAAGCACCGAATCTCGCCGGCGCCATGCTCAAGGTGTCCCGGCAAGCCGCCCAGGACAACCGTTTCGCTGCTCGCATCAATCGCCTGCGAATGGGCATTGGCCTGTCTTCCGCCGCCTCGGGCCTCACGATATTTCTAAAATCCATCAGCGACATCGCGCTGAAGGTGGGCCTGGTGGCCAGCGCGAAAAAATTCAACGTCGCGCAATTTGTCGCAGAGCATGGCGTGGCGGCCGCCGCTGTGAGCGCAGCCGGCGTTGCCGGCACCCTGGTGCTGGGGCCGTTAGCGGGCATTTTCGCCACCGCGCTGGGCGGCTTTTTTGCTCGCAAATCGGCGCTGCGTCATCGCGCCTTCCGCGAAGATCGCAAGCGTGTGAATGGCTTCCTGAACACGGCCAAAGAACACCTGAGTGCCGCTGGCAAGCTCAATACGGCAGTCACCCATTACAAGACATTCATCGATCGAAAACTCACCGAGCGGGCGCGTTTTTACCGGTTGTTCAAACGCTGGAATTTCAGCTTCCTGGGCGGCAGCTCGATCTACGCAGCGAGCGCGCTTACCAAAGCCGGTCTGGCTATCGCCGCGCTGGCTGGTGCGGGGGCCTTGATCAGCAATCCGGTGGGATGGGGGATCTTGCTAGGCGTCAGCGTGGCGGGCGCCGTGATAATGGGGCTATCCTCCTGGCAGTTTTTATTCGGCCACCCGAAAAACGAGCGCTATGAGCGCTATTTCCGTGATGACAACCAAGATCTTGATCGACACTTTCTTGCGCTTGCCGATCTTTTGCCTGCGCTGGAATCACAGGGCCCATGGAGCGCGTTGCAATTACGCGCTGCGCTTTTCGAGTCGCTTGAACAGCGTCACGACGCCCTGGAGAAATTCATCCAGAAAGTCGCCAGCCAGCAGGGGAAAAAACCGCGGATGCGGCCCGTCGATATCGGGAGAAACATCATCGGGAAGCTTGCGGCAAGCGCTTCGGGTGCCGCAAGCTTGCTGCGCTCAGGCAGCGTTCGCGCAGCAAAACACGCCGCATCCCAGACCTGGGACGCACAGGCCGCCCACCTCACCGCTGGCACGCTAAAGTCATGGCTCGGCACGGAAGACGCCAAGCGCACATGGTCCGCGTTTTGCCAGCAGCATCTTGAAGCGCAGCGGGCCTATCTGGAAAAAAAGCTGGCCTACCGACTCCACATCTACGAGCAGCACAGCGCGGCTGCGCAAACACCAGCGGCCGAGGAAACCAAAAACCTGCAAGCCCTTGCCGAATTTTTTTCCGAGCTCGATCAAGGTATCGAGCGTGACCAGGCCCTACTGGAGCGCATTCGCCTCTGCCTCGACACTCACCCTGAAGGCATCGCACCCGATCAGCTCATGCTGGCCCTCTTAAGTGGCGTCAAACCTGACTCGCTGGACAGCCTGCCCGCCGATGCCCTGCGCAAAGAGCTCGCCACCACCCTGTTGAATGACCTGCCGCGCAGGCTGCGAGACACCAAAGGCATGCTGCTCGAAACAGAAATGCAAGCGGCGCGAGTGCGGGCTCAATCGCAGCCACCCACCGCGAATCAGTGATTCACCGCCCCGCCTCAAGCTTTCCCGTCAGCCGACAGGCACTCCCGGCAGCGGCCATACAAGGTGATGTCGTGGTCTTCGACGGCGAACCCCGGCGGGGCGAGACGAGCAAGATTGCCCGGGCAGCCCTCGACCTCAAACACGCGACCACACTGGCGGCACTGGAAATGATGATGATGCCCATGCCCGGCCTCTTCATAGCGCGCGTTCTCGCCCGGTAGCATGACCGCCCTCAGCGCGCCCTCTTCCTGCAAAGTGCGCAGATTCCGATAGACCGTGGCCAGGCTCAAGCCCGGCACCTGCCGCTGCGCGGCATCCAGCACTTCCTGAGGCAAAAGCGGGCGCCCGGCCTGGGCCACGGCTTCGCGGATGGCATTTCGTTGTCGTGTATTGCGTTCCATGCGCGAAGGTTACCGGAATCTGCCCGCTCACGTTGGCGGTGGCTTCAAAAATCCGCGCCGCGACGCCCCCCTAATTTTATTGCGAATGCATTATCACTAAGGCTACAATGCCGCCCGGGCAAACGATCTGCCACTGCCCCAGTTGTTTAAATCAAACCGTAACAGGAGCCCATACATGCGCCGTCCCCGCCTTCCTATCGTTGCCGCCGTGGCCTTGGCGCCGCTGGTTTTTTCAAGCACCTCGCTGGCGCAATCCAGCGACTGGCAAGTCGGCGCCGTGCTGGATGCAGGCCACACCACAAAAAATCTTGAATTGGGCGCGCGCGACAAAGGACTGGAATTGGGCCACAGCGATCTGCTTATCCGCGGCCCCCTTGGGAAACATTTCAGCGCGGAAGCCTCGCTTGCCGTCCACACCGCGGATGGCAGGCTTGAGCATCACACTGAGAGCCTTTGGGTGCAGACACGCACGTTGCCCGCCGGCTTGCAAGCACGGGCCGGGCGGTTCTCTTCCCAGATCGGATACCTGAATGAACAACACCCCCATGCCGATGATTTCACCGAGCGACCTCTGCTTTATCGCGGGCTCCTCGGCGGACATTGGTTTGATGATGGCCTGCGTCTGAATTGGACCGCGCCCACGCCGATTTTCCTGCGCGTGGGCGTCGAGGCTTTTTCCGGCAAGCAGCTCGTCAAAGAAGCGCAGCGCCAACAAAGCCCGGGCGCGCGAACAGTATCGATCAAGACCGGCGCCGATCTGAATGAGCGCCACAGCTGGCAGGCGGGGCTTTCCTATTTGAACAATCGCCGCGAAGCCCCCGTGCCCGAACACGAAGAGGCAGAGGGCGAACACGACCACGCCCATGGCGCAGCTTTCACCGGCAAGCATCTGCGTATGGCCGATCTGGTTTATAAATGGGCGCCCGATGGCAACATGAAAAACCAGCAGGTCAGATTGATTTGGGAACACGCCCGCTTCAGCGGGATTCATCCGGAAGCCGGATCACGTCGACACCAAGGCTCGGCGTTATCTGCGATTTGGCGCTTCCATCCCGCCTGGGAGATCGGCGCAAGAACCGACCGCCTTTCGGTCAATCGTCCGGAATTGCATGACGAGGGCGCAGGGCCAGAACTCGAATTCGCCGCCGCAAAATTGCGCGAGCATGCGCTGATGCTCGCTTACAAACCCAATCACATGCAGACCTGGCGGGTGCAGCTCTCCCGCCAAAAAGCGTTTGGGGACGCCGCCACGGAAGTCTTTCCTCAGCCCGCCCATACCTCGCTACAGTTTCAGCTTGTGATCGGTTTCGGAGCCCACGGTGCGCATAGCTTCTAAGGTTTTTCAAGCCACGCTGGCCGTGTGTTTGACCACGAGCGCGCACGCCTTTTCCGTTTTTGCCTGCGAGCCAGAATGGGCGGCGCTGACCAAGGCGCTCTTTCCTGAAGCTGAGGTTGTCAGCGCCACCACCGCACAACAAGACCCGCATCACATCGAGGCGCGCCCCTCCCTGATCGCGCAGCTTCGGCGTGCCGACTTGGCCGTTTGCACCGGGGCCAGCCTTGAGGCCGGCTGGCTGCCGATGTTGCAAGCGCGTGCAGGCAACGCCAAAGTGCAAAATGATCAGCCGGGCATGTTCTACGCCGCCGAATTCGTCACCCTGATCGACCCGCATCGCGGTGCGATCACGCCGTTTTCCGGGGATGTGCATCCCGAGGGCAATCCGCATATGCATGCCGACCCCCGCCGCGTACTGCAAGTCGCCCGCGCGCTGGCCGACAGGCTGATGCAACTCAATCCAAAAGCCGCGCCCACTATTGCGGCTCGCCACGCTGAGTTTCACGCATCTTTCAGCCAAAAGATTGCCCAATGGGAACGCACTGCGCTGCCCTTAAAGGGCCGTGCTGTCGTAACACAGCATGCCTCTCTAGGGTATTTGTGGCAGTGGCTGCAGTTAAAACCGGTGGCCGATCTTGAGCCCAAGCCCGGCATGCCGCCCACCCCCGGGCATCTCGAACGCCTGCGCACACAACTCAACCAATCTCCAGCCAGCGCGATCATCATTGCCCAACATCACGACAAGCGCGCCGCGCAATGGCTGGCGCAGCAGGATATCGGCAAGACCTTGCCGCTTATCATCCTGCCCGCGACGGTAACAGAGATTTCGCCAGAGGCACTGGCCGCATGGTTTGACAGCATCATCACCACCTTGACCACCCAGATCAAATAGCGCACTCCCATGACGGATGACTGGTTCCTGTTACCTGCAGTCACATTGATCGGCGGCCTGTGCGCGCTGGCACCTTTGGGCCAGCAGGTGTTAAGACGCGGCGTAGTGTTCATTGATCTGGCCGTGGCGCAGTCAGCCGCGGCGGCCACACTCTGGATGGGCGTGGTTCATCACAGCCATGCGCCGTGGATTCTGATGCCGACCTCTGTGGCAGGCGCGTTGTGCTGCGCCTGGGGCGTGGCGCTGTTATGCAAACGGTGGCCGCAGCAGCGGGAAGCCTTGATCGGCCTCCTCTACATCGTGGGTGCCATGCTGGCGCTGCTGGCCGCGCAGTTCAATGCCCACGGCAAGGATGATCTGCAGCAGCTTCTGGCCGCCGACCTGCTGTGGAGTGATGGTACGGATCTCGCCACCGCGCTGGCCTGTGGTGCCGGGGTGCTGTGGCTCAAACGCACAAAGAAAAATTGGCTCGCCCGGGATGCAGTTTTCTATTCACTCTTCGCGGTCGCGGCCAGCTTGCTGGTGCAGTCACTCGGGGTGTTTCTGGTGTTCGCCTTGCTGATTGCGCCCGCGATTCTGCTCACGCGGGTGGGGTTGTTTCGCACCGCAGCGGTCATCTCACTGGCCATACTGGCCGGGTTTTTAAGCTCCACCGCGTTTGACCTGCCAAGCGGGATATGCCTCACGCTGGCCATTGCCAGCGCTGGCCTGGCGTCCGTTTTAGTGCCGCCCCGGGATGAAACCTTGGCGCGTTAAGCTTGAGTTTCAAGGCATCGCGCCTGACCCAACAGATGCTACGGTTAGGGTGAATCCCGTATGATGCTGGCATCCCACACCCAGAGGAGCGACACCATGAAAACCCTGCTTCGCACCATCCTGATCGCCTCGGCCGCTTTGCTCACCTGCACCGCCCAGGCGCAAACCAAAACCAACCTCTCCATCGGCACCGGCGGCACCGGCGGCGTGTATTACCCGCTGGGCGGGGCCATGGCCAGCATTTTGAGCAAACACGTCCCCGGCTGGCAGGTCACCGCCGAAGTCACCGGCGCATCGGTAGACAACTTAAAGCTCATCAACACCGCCAAAGCCGATGTCGGCTTCTCGATGGCCGACACTGCTTGGGAAGCCTACACCGGCTCAGATAAATTCAAGGACAACAAAGTCCCCGCCCGCACGCTGATGGTGCTCTATGCCAATCGGATGCACATCGTGACGGTGGAAGGCACCGGCATCAACACGCTGGCCGATTTGAAAGGCAAGCGTGTCTCAGTCGGCTCACCCGGCAGTGGCACTGAAATCATGGCCAACCGCGTGCTCGAAGCGATGAGCATCACCGACATCAAGCGCGAGCGCTTGTCGGTGGCCGAGTCGGTCAATGCCATCAAAGACAAAAAGATCGATGCCTTCTTTTGGGTGGGCGGCGTGCCCACCGCAGCGGTGACGGACCTTGCCGCCACCCCCGGCATGAAAATCAAATTCCTTGATCATGCCGAGGCGGTCGATTCGCTCAATAAAAAATACGGCCCGCTGTATGTGAAAGATCAGATTGTGCAAAAGGCCTACCCCGGCATGGAGCGCCCCTCGCAGATCGCTGCGGTGTGGAACATCCTCGCGGTGAATGAAAAAATGTCCGAGCAAACGGCTTACACCATCGTGAAGACCTTGTTCGAACACAAGGCTGATCTAGTGGCTGCACACAAGGAAGCCGAGCACCTCTCGCTCGACTACCAAAAAATCGGCTACAGCCCGCTACCCTTCCACCCGGGCGCCGCGAAATACTTCGCCGAAAAAGGCGTCAAGTAACCCGACCGCGCCCGTCACCTGACGGGCGCGGTGCTTTTGGAAGCATCCAATGAGCGACACGCCCGAAACCGTCTCACAAGACCGCCTCGCGAGAGCCGAGAAATTCATCGAGGAAGAAGAAGGCGCCACCCACCGCCTCAAAGGCAAACTCGCCATCGCCATCACCGCGCTGGCGGTGATCATGTCGCTGTTCCACCTCTACAGCGCCTACGCTATCGTCCCCACCCAAACACTGCGCCCGGTGCATGTGGGTTTGACGCTTTTACTGTCATTCCTCACGTTTTCCACTTTCAAGCGCGACCGCAATCGTATCCGCTGGTGGGAATGGCTCGCCGCTGCGGCAAGCATCGCAGTCATCGCTTACATGATCATCGGCGGCGATGATTTCACCGACCGCGCCACCACGCCCAATCGCTATGACATGATCGCCGGCATCGCGCTCATACTGCTGGTGCTGGAAGCCACGCGCCGCACCACCGGCTGGGTGATGCCTGTGGTATCTATCGCCTTCATCGCCTATGCCATGCTGGGCCCCCATCTGCCCGCACCCTGGACGCACCGCGGCTACGATCTCGAGCGCTTGGTGGGCCACATGTTCATGACACTTGAAGGTATCTTCGGCACCGCGGTGGATGTCTCTGCCACGCTGATCATTCTTTTCACCATCTACGGCGCCATCCTGCAATTTTCCGGTGCGGGAAAATTCTTCATCGATTTTTCCTTCGCGCTGATGGGCAATAAACCCGCCGGCGCGGGCCGCACGGTGGTGCTCTCCTCATTCCTTTTGGGCGGCCCGAGTGGTTCAGGAGTAGCCACCACCGTCACCTTGGGCTCAGTGGCCTACCCCATGCTGGCCCGCGCAGGCTATGGCAAAAACGCCGCCGGCGGGCTGCTGGCCGCAGGCGGCTTGGGCGCGATTCTCTCGCCCCCGGTGCTGGGCGCAGCGGCGTTTCTGATCGCGGAGTTTCTCAAGATTTCCTATCTGGACGTCATCCAGATGGCAGTCATCCCCACGCTGCTTTACTACCTCTCGCTCTTCATCATGGTCGAGCTCGACACCCGCAAATTCGGCATCTCGGATGTCACGATCGACAACACGCAGAGCGCCTGGGCGCTATGCAAAACGCATGGCTTCCATTTCCTCTCGCTCATCGCAATCGTGGTGTTCATGCTGGCGGGCTTCTCGCCGATGATGTCGGTGTTCTGGGCCACAGTTGCCGCGATTGCAGTGAGCTTCCTCAATCGCGAAGATGCCCTCAAACCGCGCAAGCTCATCAAGGCCCTGGAAGCCGGCTCGATCGGCATGATCAACATCGCCACCACCTGTGCCTGCGCCGGGCTCATCGTTGGCGTGGTCACGCTCACCGGGCTGGGGCTCAAATTCAGCGATATCGTCATCAGCTACGCCGGCCAAAGCCTGCTGCTCACCGCGCTCTACACCGCGCTCATCGTGTGGGTGGTGGGTCTCGCGGTACCCGTAACCGCGAGCTACATCATCTGCGCGGTAATCGCCGCACCAGCG
>JBEAUN010000342.1:0-10002 GCA_041161415.1 Pseudomonadota bacterium
ATATTCCGTTCGAGCAGCTCTCGCAGCGGCTCGCTATCGAGCAATGAACGCGGATTGGAACGCAGCAACCAGCCCAGCGTGAGCGCACCCAACCAACGCAAGCCCGAACGCGCCACACCGCTTACATCCGCGCGATAAATCTGGTCGGCATGAAAATTTGCCCAGATATCGGCAATGCGATCGATCGCGACTTCGAAGCTATCGCAATACGCCGCCAAGGCCGCAGCATTGATCGCCCCAGCCGAAGTACCGCAGAGTATGCCAAATGGATTTCGCAGCGCGCGCCCCCGCGCCTGCCGGCCAATATCACGAATACCGCACAGCACGCCCACCTGATACGCCGCACGCGCGCCGCCACCGGTCATCACCAGGGCGGTGGTGCGGGATAATTCGCGTTGTGCGCGCTTAGCGTCCAGTGCCTGCCTCCACCACGGTGAGTGCCGTCATGTTGACGATACGCCGCACCGTGGTGGTGGGCGTGAGAATATGCACCGGCTTGGCAGCGCCGAGCAGAATCGGCCCCACCGTCATACCCTCGCCGGCTGCAGTTTTCAAAAGATTGAACGCAATATTGGCCGCATCCAGGGTGGGGAAAATCAACAGATTCGCCTCGCCTTGCAGATGCGAATTGGGGAAGATCTGCATCCGCACTTCTTCCGAGAGCGCCGCATCGCCATGCATCTCGCCTTCCACCTCAAGATCGGGCCGGCGCTCATGCAACACCTGCAGCGCCTCGCGCATTTTGATCGCGGTCGGCGTGTCATCGGTGCCAAATGACGAATGCGACAACAGCGCCACCTTGGGCTTAAAACCAAAGCGGCAGACTTCTTCAGCCGCGAGCTCGGTCATCTCGACGATCTGCTGCACGCTCGGGTCGTAATTCACATAGGTGTCGCACAAAAACACCGAACGCCCGGGCAGCGACAATAGATTGGTGGTGTAAAAATCGCCCACACCTTCTTTCAGGCCCACCACATTGCGGATGAATTTCAGATGCTGCGAATGCATGCCGAAGGTGCCGCAAATCAGCCCGTCGGCATAACCGAATTTGAGCATCAGCGCGCCGATCAAGGTGGTTCGACGGCGCACTTCACGCTTGGCGAAATCCACCGACACACCCTTGCGCTCCATGATGCGGTGGTAGTACGACCACAGCTCTTTATAACGCGGGTCAGAATCGGGATTCACCAATTCAAAATCCGCATGCATTTTCAAGCGCAAACCAAAGCGCTCGATATACATCGCCACCACATCCGGCCGGCCGATCAAAATCGGCCGCGCCAAGCCTTCATCCACCACCGTCTGCACCGCGCGCAGCACACGCTCCGATTCGCCTTCGGCAAAAATAATGCGCTTGGGGTTTTTCTTGGCAGCGGCAAACACCGGCTTCATCAACAGCCCGGATTGCCAGACGAAATTATTAAGCTGCTGGCGGTAGGCCTCGAAATCCTTGATCGGGCGCGTGGCGACACCGGACTCCATCGCCGCTTGCGCCACCGCAGGTGCCACCTTCACAATCAGCCGCGGGTCGAAGGGCTTGGGGATGATGTAATCCTGCGCAAAGCCTGAAAACTGCTCGCCATAGGCCGCCCGCACGATTTCCGATTGCTCGGCACGCGCGAGCTCCGCAATGGCACGCACCGCCGCGAGCTTCATTTCCTCGGTAATGGTGGTAGCCCCCACATCCAGCGCACCGCGGAAAATGAAGGGAAAGCACAACACGTTATTCACCTGATTCGGATAATCCGAGCGGCCGGTCGCGACAATCGCATCACTGCGCACCTTGGCCACTTCATCAGGCATGATCTCCGGCACCGGATTAGCCAGCGCCAGGATCAGCGGCTTGTCGGCCATCTTGGCCACCATCTCGGGCTTTAGCACCCCGCCGGCAGACAGCCCCAAAAACACATCCGCCTGCCCGATCACATCGGCAAGACCCCGCGCCGGGGTCTTCTTGGCATAGCGCGCCTTAATCGGGTCCATTTCTTCGGGGCGGCCTTCATAAACCACGCCGTGAATATCGGTCACCCAGATGTTCTCAATCCGCACCCCCAGCATCACCAACAAATCCAGACACGCCAGCGCCGCCGCGCCCGCGCCGCTGGTGACCAGCTTCACCTTGTCGATGTCTTTGCCCAGGAGCTTTAAGCCATTCAACACTGCCGCGCCCACCACAATCGCGGTGCCATGTTGGTCGTCGTGGAACACCGGGATTTTCATGCGCTTGCGAAGCTCGCGCTCGATGTAAAAACACTCCGGCGCTTTAATGTCCTCCAAATTGATGCCGCCAAAGGTCGGCTCCATTGAGGCGATGATATCGACGAGCTTATCCGGGTCGGTCTCCGCGAGCTCGATATCAAACACATCAATCCCGGCGAATTTCTTGAAAAGCACAGCCTTGCCTTCCATCACCGGCTTGGCCGCCAAGGGGCCAATCGCGCCCAGGCCCAACACAGCGGTGCCATTGGTCACCACCCCGATCAGATTGCTGCGCGCCGTCAGCGTGCTGGCCTCGCTTGGGTTGGCGACAATCTCCTCGCAGGCGGCAGCCACGCCGGGCGAATACGCCAGCGACAAATCCTGCTGATTGGTCAGCGCCTTGGTGGCCGCAATCGCGATCTTGCCCGGCTTGGGCAGGCGGTGATAATCCAGCGCCGCAGCGCGGACACGCTCATCCATTGGAATCTCCTCTCATAGCCTGGGCAGCAACACCTAAGGCCCTATTCATTTGGCATCTATTACTTTTGATTGTATCCGTTTTCAGAAAAACGGATTCCCTGCTGATCGATGCTCGCGGCGACAGGAAAAGCCTCGGGGCGGGCACACAGGGCTTTTCGGATGCCCCCTTTTTCTGGCACAATCCTGCCCTTTCCAAAACCGCAAGCCCGCCCAGGACTGGTGATGCGAGTGCCGATTGCCGCGGCCGCCCCTCACCTTCCGGAGTTCTTTTTCGAGAAGCGGTCACCCGGCAAGGAGCCATGCATGCAAGACTCTGGAGACAACCTGACCATGAACCAGCGCATCACCACGGCCGAGCTCACTGCGGCGCCTTCGTTTGTCCGCAACGAAAAACTCAAACAATGGGTGGCTGAAGTCGCCGCCCTCACCCAGCCTGACCGCGTCGTGTGGTGCGATGGCTCGCAGGAAGAATACGATCACCTGTGCGCCGAAATGGTCGCCTCCGGTCAGATGATCCGCCTGAATCCGGAAAAGCGTCCGAATTCTTACCTCGCCTGGTCCGACCCCTCCGATGTAGCCCGTGTCGAAGACCGCACTTACATCTGCAGCGCCAAGCGCGAAGATGCCGGCCCCACCAACAACTGGGAAGACCCGGCCAAGATGCGCGAGACCCTCACCGGCCTCTTCAAAGGCTCGATGCGCGGTCGCACGATGTATGTCATCCCCTTCTCAATGGGCCCGATTGGCAGCCCGATTGCCCACATTGGCGTGGAAATCTCCGACTCCGCCTATGTCGTGGTAAACATGCGCATCATGACCCGCATGGGTCGTGCTGTGTATGAACAGCTGGGCACCGATGGCGAATTCGTGCCGTGTCTGCACACCGTGGGCGCGCCGCTTGAACCCGGCCAGGAAGACGCCCGCTGGCCTTGCAACCCCACCACCAAGTACATCGTCCACTTCCCCGAGAGCCGCGAAATCTGGTCGTATGGCTCGGGCTACGGCGGCAATGCGCTGCTCGGCAAGAAGTGCTTCGCGCTGCGGATTGCCTCAACCATGGCGCGTGACGAAGGTTGGCTGGCTGAGCACATGCTCATCCTCGGCGTGGAATCTCCCGAGGGCGAAAAGAGCTACGTGGCTGCGGCCTTCCCGTCTGCCTGCGGCAAGACCAATTTCGCCATGCTGATCCCGCCCAAGAGCTTCAATGGCTGGAAAGTCACCACCGTGGGTGACGACATCGCCTGGATCAAGCCCGGCAAGGACGGCAAGTTCTACGCCATCAACCCTGAAGCAGGCTACTTCGGCGTGGCGCCCGGCACTTCTGAAAAAACCAATTTCAACGCGCTCGCCACGTTGAAAGAAAACGTCATCTTCACCAATGTCGCGCTCACCGATGACGGCGATGTGTGGTGGGAAGGCATGAGCAAGGAAGCCCCCGCTCACCTCGTCGACTGGACCGGCAAAGATTGGACGCCCGACTGCGGCCGCAAGGCAGCGCACGCCAACGCGCGCTTCACCGCGCCGGCGAGCCAGTGCCCCTCAATCGACTCCGAATGGGAATCCCCCGAAGGCGTGCCGATTTCCGCATTCATCTTCGGCGGCCGCCGTGGCACCACTGTGCCGCTGGTGTACGAAGCCTTCAACTGGAATTTCGGCGTCTATATGGCCTCCACTCTGGGTTCGGAAACCACCGCTGCGGCCTTCGGCCAGCAAGGCGTGGTGCGCCGCGACCCGTTCGCCATGCTGCCCTTCTGCGGCTACCACATGGGTGATTACTTCAACCACTGGCTGCGCATGGGCCATGCGGTTGAACACACGCCACGCATTTTCTGCGTGAATTGGTTCCGCGTGAATGAAGAAGGCAAATTCATGTGGCCCGGCTTTGGTGACAACATGCGTGTGTTGAAGTGGATCGTCGACCGCGTCAAGGGCCGTGTCAGCGCCAAAGAAACCGCCTTGGGCTGGATGCCGAAATTTGAAGATATCGACTGGACCGGTGTGGATGTTGACCGCGAGAGCTTCGAAGCGCTGACTGCCGTGAACACCGAAGACTGGCGCCGCGAGCTTGCCGAGCACAAGGATTGGTTCGACAAGCTGCAGGACCGTCTGCCGCGTGAGCTGGCCATCAAGCGCGAGCTTTTCGAGCTGGGCTTGATCGACTAAGCCGGCTACGGCATCGCGTCAAAAGGGCTGCAGATGCAGCCCTTTTTTTCGCGTGCGTTCCCCGGAAAAAGACAAAAAGCTCAGCAGCGCCCCCGGGCAGTGGGACCACCTCCGCAGAATCAACAAAAGCAGTACGACCCGCCGAGCTGAGCCCTCACACTGGCTTCAACGGGGACTTTTTCTATCCTGAAAAGGCCAGCGTAGCCGGATTCCCGTCGTTACCCGATCTTCTGCGACGGGATCATCACAGGGGCCGCCAGCCCCCCCTTCAGCTAAGTTGCCAGCCCAAAGCTTAGCGAGCGCAGCCGCACAATCCTCGCAGGGTGCGAGCGCGCTTGATGACACCAGGAGAGCACATGAGATTTCTGCCAACTGTCCGCATCATGCTCGCCCACAGCGCCTCGCTCATCGCGAATTTTGTTCATGGCGCACTGGTTGTCATCGGTGCTTTTACATTGTTCTCGCTCGGTGCCATCTTGTTGAAACATGGCATAGACACCTTGCGCCCCATCGCCGCCCCCTGGCTCACTTGGACACAGCAGAGTCCCCGCGCACTGGCCATCGAAGACTCCCTGCTCAAAGCCTCCCCCCGTACCCGCAGTCTGGCAGGCCACATCGCCCGCAAGTACCGCATCTCATCTGCTGCCGCTCTGGAGCTCTTGCTCACCGCCGAAGAAGTCGCCGAACAAGAAGGCATCGAACCGATGCTGATCATTGCAGTCATGGCCATCGAGTCCAGCTTCAACCCAATTGCAGAGAGCAACATGGGCGCAGTGGGTTTGATGCAAGTCATCCCGCGCTTCCACCAAGACAAGCTCGATGATGAAAACGACGACCTGCTCGACCCCACCACCAATATCCGCGTCGGCGCACGAGTGTTGAAATCCTATCTCAACCAAACGGGTTCTCTCATTGCCGGATTGCAAGTCTATGGCGGTGCCGCCAATGATCCGGACACCGCCTACGCGAACCGCGTACTCGCCGAAAAACAACGCCTCGAAGAAGCCATCCGACGCGCCCGCGGCGTACCCGCCTGACGATTACCCAAGCCCCGCTCAGCTTTCGCGCCCGAAGACCACCACAGCAGCCCCGATTTTCCAGCCAAAACCCATGCGTATTTCAGCACCGGCCATTCAATGCCTCTTCGCCCTCACGCCAGCAAGCACCGCCAATTGCCTAACCACGGCGAAAATCTGCCAAGCCTATTTCAGCACTGACACCCGCGATCACGCGCCACATTACGCGCCGCAAGGCAGCTGGCTGCGCCTCTCGAACACGGTGGCGCAAGAAATCTTCCCAGCCTGGCTGGGCAGCGATGCCGACCAAGAAGCGCATCAGATCATCCGCTTTTTTTCATCGCTTCCGAAATCCCAAGGGCATCTGCATCGCCACTGGGCCTTCATGCCAGCACGGCAAGGGGAAGCCGGCCCTTTTCTGATGCTCGACAAAACGGGGCACCCGATGCTCGCCCGCGACATGCAGGTTTTCGACGCAAGCCACGGCCTGCTGCCGCTCACATCCACCCACGCAGCCGGTTTTTATCTCCACCACAGCCCGCATAAAACGCTGCACGGCTTCTTCGACGACCGCAACCTCGTCGCTGATCTGTATTTGCGGCTTCTAGACCCTCACCACAACCGATGGCTTCGCGAACATCAGCGCTTTTCCGATTGGCTGACCAAGCCCTCCGATGGGCCACTGCGGCTCGTCATCCCGCTGCAACGCCCGATCGGCCATGTGATGACACGCCACACCACGTACGACGCCCAACTTCACGATGCCCAGTGCGAGGACTGCGTGGCAGTGCTGCGGAAATTCAATCACCACAAGCATCAGCCCGATTTCTACCTCGCCACCGCCTACCCCTTGCCGCGTGTCAATTGAGCCCCCGCGCTGCATCTGCTAGGGAATGCCAACCTTGGCGCAGACAACCCAATTTCAGCTGGCTATTTTACGGGGCTCGACCTTGATGCGCCTGCCATGTCGCCCGTCCCGCCACTCACCCCAGAGCAATGCCTGCGTCGCTGCCCGCCAGAGTCCCTGGGCTTTGACACCACGGCCGACATCACCCCCAGCAACGGCACCTTCGGCCAAGCACGCGCCGATGAGGCGATTCGCTTTGGCATCTCGCACCGCGCCCCGGGCTACAACATTTTCGTGCTGGGCCCGGCGGGACTAGGCCGTTACTCCGCCGTCAAACGGCTGCTGAAACTCCAAGCCGCCACCGACCCGCGCCCAAGCGATCTTTGCTACGTCAATAATTTCGAAGATGCCAACCACCCCTTGTGCCTGCGTTTGGCCGCGGGCCGCGGAGCGGTACTCAAGCGCGACATGACCCGCTTTGCCGACGAACTCGGCCCGGCGATCGATTCCGCGCTCGAATCAGACACCCATCGCGCCCGCATGGAATCCCTGCAGGCCGCCTACAAAGACCGCCAGGAGGAAGCGCTACGCGATCTGGCGCACGACGCGGGGCTTGCGGGAATCGGGCTGCTTCGCACCCCCCAGGGGTTTGCGTTTGTGCCAGTGGATAAAAATGGCGAGCCCTTGCGCCATGACAAATTCGAGTCGCTGCCGGAGGGAAAACGCGACGCGCTGTCGACCAGCATCGAGGAATTCGGCGAGCGGCTGCACAGGCTCTTGCAACAATTCCCCCGCTGGCAACGGGAATTTCACACCCAAATCCGGCAAGCGGGGCGCGACGCGGTGAGCCTCGCGGTCGGCCATCTCATCGAAGAGCTCAAAGCCAGCTGGGCAAGCGAGGCCGCCGTGGTCGACTTCCTCGATCGAGTGGAAAAAGATGTGATCGAAACCGGCGAAAACCTTCGCGAACAAGAGCGCAGCGAGGGGGACACCATCAGCATTTCCATGACCGGGCAGATCTCATTGCAGCGCTATCAGGTGAATCTCCTAGTGGATAACGCCGCGCTCGAAGCCGCCCCATTGATCGAAGAAGCCAACCCCAATCACCAAAACCTGGTCGGCCGTGTCGAGCAACTCGCGCATCTTGGCACCCTGGTGACCAACTTCACGCTGATTCGCGCCGGCGCACTGCATCGCGCCTGCGGCGGCTACCTGATCCTCGATGCCTTGCGCGTGCTCACCCAGCCTTATGCCTGGGAGAGCTTGAAGCGCGTGCTGCGCACCGGAAAAATCACCATCGAATCATTAGGCCAAGTATTCGGCTACGCCACCACCGTCGCACTCGAGCCCGAGCCAATTCCTTTCGATGGCAAAGTGGTACTGGTGGGCGAGCGCATGATCTACTACCTGCTGCGCGACTTGGACCCTGAATTCGGCGCGCTCTTCAAAGTGGCGGCAGATTTTGAAGACGCTGTGCCGCGCGATGACGCCAACACCCGCCACTATGCCGAGCGGCTCGCCATCCTGATTCGCGATGCCAGGCTTCGCCACATGAATAGCGATGCAGTGGCGCGCATGATCGAACACAGCGCACGCCTTGCCGCCGATGCCGACCGGCTCTCCTGCGACAAACGTCGCACGCTCGATGTGCTGCGCGAGGCTGATCATTTGGCCGCTGCCGCCTCGCGCGAGATCATTATCCGGGAAGACATCAGCGCCGCTCTTCGCGCACAGGTCCGCCGCGCCGACCGACTGCGCGATGAAGTCAAACGCCACGCGCTAAAGAACATCCAACTCATCGCCACCAGCGGCACACACGTCGCGCAGATCAATGGGCTCTCGGTGATCGACCTGGGAGACTTCGCCTTCGGCCATCCGGTGCGCATCACCGCCACTGCCCGCGTGGGCGAAGGCGAGGTGATCGACATTGAGCGGGAGACAGAATTGGGCGGGCCCTTCCACTCAAAGGGCGTGCTGATTTTGGGCAGCTTTCTGGCCATGCGGTATTCACACAATCTGCCGCTCTCGCTTAGCGCCAGCCTCGTGTTCGAACAATCCTACGGCGAAGTGGAGGGTGACTCGGCATCGCTCGCGGAGCTTTGCGCGTTGCTCTCAGCGCTGTGCGGCGCGCCCATCAAACAATCGCTGGCCGTTACCGGCTCGGTGAATCAACACGGGCGGGTGCAGGCCATCGGCGGGGTGAATGAAAAGGTGGAAGGCTTTTTCGATCTCTGCGCCGCCCGGGGCTTGAGCTGCGAGCAGGGGGTGATTCTGCCGGCGGCCAATGTAGCGCATCTCATGCTGCGCGAGGATGTGGTGGAGGCGATCAGCACAAAGCAGTTTCACCTCTACGCAGTGAGCGATGTCGATCAAGCGATTGAGCTTCTCACAGGCATTGACGCTGGCGTGCCGGATTCGCAAGGCACTGTGTCGCCGGGGTCGATCAACTACCGCGTGGCTTCTCAAATGGCAACGCTCGCCGCCATGCGCCAAGCCTTTGCCTCTCCCAAAGAAAAACCCCGCCGCAAGCGCCACGAACGGTGAGGGCGCTCAATTCATACGCAACGCCCCATCGAGCCGAATCACCTCGCCATTCAACATCACGTTGCTGATGATCTGCGTCACCAGCGCGGCATATTCCTCTGCCCGCCCAAGACGCTTGGGAAATGGGACTGCGGCGCCTAAGGATTCGCGCACCTCTTGTGGCATCGCGGCGAGCATCGGCGTCTCAAACACACCAGGCGCAATCGCCATCACACGAATGCCGTGCCGCGAAAGCTCACGTGCCAAGGGCAAGGTCATCCCCGCCACGCCGGCTTTGGAGGCACTATACGCCACCTGCCCCACCTGCCCTTCAAACGCGGCAACGGAGGCCGTGTTGATAATCACACCCCGCTCGCCATCGGCTTCCTCGGCATTGCGGCTCATGGCAAGGGAGGCCAAGCGGATCATATTGAAGGTGCCCACGAGATTCACCCGCAGCACACGCTCGAAGGTCTCCAGCGAATGCACGCCCTGTCGACCCAGCACCTTTTCCGCCGGTGCAATACCCGCGCAATTGATGAGCCCATGCAGCGCGCCGAAAGTCTCAAGCGATGCATCCACCACCGCTTGAGCCATAGCAGCATCGGCCACATCCGCGATCACAGCACGCGCATGTGGGCCGAGGTCTGCTGCACGGGTTTCAACATCTCGGTGCACATCGGCCAACACCACCTTGCCACCCGCCGCAACGAGGGTTTTCGCACACGCCGCTCCCAAACCGGAAGCGGCCCCGGTGATGATGAACACATGATC
>JBEAUN010000344.1:0-3897 GCA_041161415.1 Pseudomonadota bacterium
ATGCGTTTGCTTAGTAACGATATGTTTCGGGTTTGTAGGGCCCGGACTTCTCGACACCGATATAACGCGCCTGGGCATCGGAGAGCTCGGTGAGCTGCGCGCCCAGCTTGGTGAGCTGCAGCCGCGCCACTTTTTCATCCAGGTGCTTGGGCAGCACATACACCCCCACCGGATATTTCGCGGTATTGGTGAAGAGCTCGATCTGCGCGATCGTCTGGTTGGCAAAGCTTGAACTCATCACATAGCTCGGATGCCCGGTGCCGCAGCCCAGATTGACCAGCCGCCCTTCGGCCAGCAGGATGATGCGGCGGCCCGAGGGGAAAATCACATGATCGACTTGCGGCTTGATGTTTTCCCATTGGTATTGCTTCAACGCGGCGACATCGATTTCATTGTCAAAGTGGCCGATGTTGCAGACAATCGCCTGGTCTTTCATCTTCACCATGTGCTCATGGGTGATGACATTGAAATTCCCCGTGGCGGTGACGAAGATATCCGCGTGTTCGGCGGCGTAATCCATGGTCACCACGCGATAGCCTTCCATCGCGGCCTGCAGCGCGCAGATCGGGTCGATTTCGGTCACCCACACTTGGGCGGAGAGCGCGCGCAAGGCTTGCGCCGAGCCCTTGCCCACATCGCCGTAACCGGCCACCACCGCCACCTTGCCAGCGATCATCACATCGGTCGCGCGCTTGATGCCATCGACCAGCGATTCGCGACAGCCGTAGAGGTTGTCGAATTTCGATTTGGTCACTGAGTCATTGACATTGATGGCGGGGAATTTGAGATTGCCTTCCGCGGCCATCTGGTAGAGGCGCTTCACACCGGTGGTGGTTTCTTCGGTCACGCCTTTGATCTTGGCAAGGCGGGTGGAATACCAGGTGGGGGCGGTGGCGAGCTTTTGCTTGATGGAAGCGAACAGCACGGTCTCTTCTTCGCTGCCGGGGTGATTGAGCAGGCTCGCGTCTTTCTCGGCGCGTGCGCCCAGATGCAGCAGCAGCGTGGCATCGCCGCCATCATCGAGAATCATGTTGGAATAACCGCCATCGGCCCACTCGAAAATACGGTGGGTGTAATCCCAGTAGTCGATGAGCGATTCGCCCTTCCAGGCAAACACCGGGGTGCCGCGCGCGGCGATTGCAGCAGCGGCGTGGTCTTGGGTGGAGTAGATGTTGCACGAGGCCCAGCGCACTTCGGCACCCAGCGCTTGCAGGGTTTCGATCAGCACCGCGGTTTGAATTGTCATGTGCAAGGAGCCGGTGATGCGCGCGCCACGCAGCGGTTGCAGCTTGGCGTATTCCTCGCGAATCGCCATCAGTCCGGGCATTTCGGTTTCGGCAATCGCGATTTCCTTGCGGCCCCAATCGGCCAGATTGATGTCGGCCACCACGTAATCGGTAAAGCCGGTTTTGAGGGTTTGAACGACGGCGTTCATGTTTGCTCCTTCTCCAAAAATGAACGGGCGCCGTTACTCAAAACACCTCACACGAGCCTGGCAGCTTTCTCAAGCTGTCGCAGCGCCCCTCGTGCGGGGTAAAAATTTAACCTGACCGTGTGGGTAACTTTGTTACCCACGCGTTGCCACTTCGAGCCAAGAACGCGTGGGTCACGGCGTGACCCCCCCTACGCGGTCATTACAGCCCCACCACCTCCAACGGCGCCTTGATGCCGGCGGCTTCACGCAGCACCGCCGCCTTGTCGGTGGCTTCCCACGAAAACTCCGGTTCGTCGCGGCCGAAATGCCCATACGCCGCGGTCTTGGAATAGATCGGACGCAGCAGATCCAGCGCGTGGATGATGCCCTTGGGACGCAAATCAAAATGCTCGGCGATGAGCTTTTCAATCTCGCCATCGCTGATCTTGCCGGTGCCAAAGGTATTGACCATCAAGGACACCGGTTTGGCCACGCCGATGGCATACGCCACTTGCACTTCGCAGCGATCGGCCAAGCCCGCGGCCACGACGTTTTTCGCCACATAGCGACCCGCATAAGCCGCCGAGCGGTCGACCTTCGAGGGGTCTTTGCCCGAGAACGCGCCGCCGCCGTGGTGGGCTGCGCCGCCGTAGGAGTCGACGATGATCTTCCGACCCGTCAAACCGCAGTCGCCATGCGGGCCGCCGATGACAAAGCGGCCGGTGGGGTTGATCAAGTATTTCACGTTATCCGAGAGCATCGCCTTGGGCAGCACCGGCTTGATGATGTCCTCGATCACCGCTTCGCGAATCTGCGCGTGCGAGACATCCGGGTTGTGCTGGGTGGACACCACCACGGTGTCGATCGCCACCGGCTTGCCGTCGACATATTTCACCGTGAGCTGGCTCTTGGCATCCGGCCGCAGCCAGGGCAGCGAGCCGTCTTTACGTTTCTCAGCCTGACGCTGCATGATGCGATGCGCGTAGTAAATCGGCATCGGCATCAGCTGCGGGGTTTCATTGCAGGCATAACCGAACATGAGACCCTGGTCGCCCGCGCCTTGATCGAGGTCCAGCCCTTCGCCTTCATTCACGCCCTGCGCGATGTCCGGCGATTGGCGATTGATGGCGGTGAGCACCGCGCAGGATTTGTAGTCGAAGCCGATATCAGAATCGTCGTAGCCGATGCGGCGCACCACATCGCGGGCGATTTCCATGTAGTTGATGTGCGCCTTGGTGGTGATTTCACCTGAGATCACCACCAGCCCGGTGGACACCAGCGTTTCACACGCCACGCGGCCGGCGGGGTCTTGCGCGAGGATGGCGTCGAGCACGCCATCGGAAATCTGGTCAGCGACCTTGTCCGGATGGCCTTCGGAGACGGATTCTGAAGAAAATAAAAATTCGCGAGACATCGTGTCACTCCTGATGAGACTCCCCAGTCTAGCCGGCGTAACCGGCTCGGGGGACAGGAGCAGGAGACGCTTTAGCAGTATTTTTGGGGCTGATGGCACCCCACTCGCCCTGCAAGTTGTCTTTTGTTAACTCGGCGATCAAGCGCATTCTAACCATGCGCAAAGCGTCTGTGAAGGGGCCAGCGCGAAGGATATAATTCGCCTGTCGCGCCGTTGCGGCGCTCTGATTTTGTGGCAGGCATCTTATGGCACTTCTTCCGATTCTGCGTTTTCCCGACCCGCGTTTGCACACGGTGGCCTCGCCCGTGGGCGAGATCAATGCGTCCATCAAAAAGCTCGCCGCCGACATGGCCGAGACCATGTACGCTGCCCGCGGCATTGGCCTGGCGGCCACCCAGGTGGATCGCCATCTGCGTGTCATCGTGATCGACGCCACTGAAGATCAAACCGGCTTGGTCACGCTCATCAACCCCGAGATCATCAATCGCGATGGCGAGCAGGTGTATGAAGAAGGGTGCCTCTCGGTGCCGGGCATCTATGACAAGGTGACCCGCGCTTCGCGCATTACGGTGCGTGCGCTGGGCTTGGATGGCAAGCCTTTTGAACTCGAAGCGGATGAGCTGTTGTCGGTATGCATCCAGCATGAGATGGATCATCTCAATGGCGTGGTGTTCGTCGAGCATCTTTCCCGCTTGAAGCAAACCCGCATCAAGGCCAAGCTCGCCAAACAGGCACGCATCACCGCATGAGCATCAAGGTCGCCTTTGCCGGCACGCCGGAATTTGCCGCGCGTGCGCTGGAAGTCATTTTGCAGGCGGGCTTTGAGGTGCCGTTGGTGCTCACCCAGCCCGACCGCGCCGCGGGCCGTGGCATGCAGCTGCAAGCCTCCCCGGTCAAGCAAGTCGCCCTGCAACACGGCTTGCCGGTTTTTCAGCCGGTGAATCTCAAAAGCGACGAAGCCCGCGCGCCGATTCTGGCGGCGCAGGCGGATGTGATGGTGGTGGCCGCTTATGGCCTGATTTTGCCGCAAGCCGTGCTCGACATGCCGCGCCGCGGGTGCCTCAATATC
>JBEAUN010000348.1:0-3421 GCA_041161415.1 Pseudomonadota bacterium
ATCCTGATGCGCGCAAAGCTCGATGATCTGCGCCCCGGCCTCTAAAAACGGCGCGAGCAGCGCGCGGGCCCTTGGGAGCTTCTCAGCCAGATCGGATTTATTCAGCACAATCAGCGCGCGCAGATTTTGGCTGTGCGCCGCCACCAGCGCACGCGAGATGAGCTCATCGCTGAAATCGGGCTCGGTAGCCGCCACGATCAGAATCTGTGTGGCATTGGCGGCGATCAGCTTTTCTTTCCAGGCATCCGAGCGATAAAGGAGGCTCGTGCGTTCATGAAGCGAGACGATCGCCCCTTCCGCGCGGCCTTCGAGCTCCACCTCCACCCGATCGCCGCAGGCGAAGACACTTTTCTTGCCACGCGGCAGACCGCTCGCGATGCCGCCGTCATCCAGGCTCAATTCATAGCTGCGCCCGAATGCCGCGGTGATGGTGGCCACCTGCCTCATCGCGATAGCTGCCGGATGCGCAGCAAGGCCGGCGGGTGCGAATCGTAGATCGCGGAATAGAGCGGGTCAGGGGTGAGCGTGGCGGCATTGTCGCGATAGAGCTTCACCAGCGCGGCAATCAGGTCTTCGGCGCGGGTGTGCTGCGCGGCAAAGGCATCGGCTTCGAATTCATGCTTGCGGGACAAGGCGCTCATCAAGGGCGAGAGCGGAAACAAAAACACCGGCATCACCAGCATGAACAACACCAGCGCCCCGGCGGTGCCCGGGTGCGCAAAACCCAGCCCCTCGTAAAACCAGGTTGTTTCCATTAATTGACCTAAGCCAAACAACAGCAGCAGACTGCCCCCAAACAACACGCCGATGCGCTTCCAGATGTGGCGGTGATGGTAATGCCCCAACTCATGCGCGAGCACCGCCTCAATTTCCGGGCCCTCGAGGCTCGCCAGGAGCGTGTCGAAAAAGACAATCCGCTTGGCTCGACCAAAGCCTGTGAAATAAGCATTGCCATGCGCGCTGCGGCGCGAGCCATCCATCACAAAAAGCCCGCTGGAGACAAACCCGCAGCGCGACAGCAGCGCCTCGATGCGCGCTTTGAGCGCAGGGTTTTCAAGCGGGGTGAAGGTGTTAAAAAGCGGGGCGATAAAAACCGGGTAGATGAGCAGCACCAAAAGATTAAAGCCGCTCCAGAAAAGCCACACATAAAGCCACCACAGGCTGCCCATCGAATCCATCAGCCACAGCACCGCCAGCACCACCGGCGCGCCGATCAGGATGCCCAGGAGACTCGCTTTCAGAGTGTCGGCAAGGTAAAGCCGCCAAGTGGTTTTATTGAACCCAAACCGCGCCTCGATACCGAAGGTGCGATAGAGCCCAAAGGGCAGATCGAAGAGCGAATTGACCACGCTCACCAAGCCGATGAACACCACCCCTTGCAGATACCCCTCGCCCACCAAGTGGGTGGCAAGCGCGTGGAGCGCATTCATGCCCCCGCCCAAAGTGAGCGCCAACAGCAGCAGCGCGCCCACGAGCAAATCCCACCGGGCCAGGCGCGTTTTGGCCAAAGTGTAATCGGCCGCGCGCTGATGGGCTTCCACCGGGATGCGGCTCGCAAACACCCCCGGCACCGCCCCGCGATGCGCGGCCACATGCCGCGCGTGCCGCCAGGAGAGCCACAGCCGGGCCAGCGTGGTGAGCACAAGACAGACGATAAAAATGCTGGTGAAAGTTTGACTCATCGATGCGCGCGGGATGGATGTGACAGAATCACGGTTTTAAAAATCGCCGACGATTATGGCACAAGACCCCAACAACCTCATTTGGCTCGACATGGAAATGACCGGGCTCAACCCGGATGGTGATCGCATTCTGGAAGTCGCCTTCGTGATCACCAATGCCGCGCTTGAGACAGTGGCCGAATCGCCCGTGTATGTGGTGCATCAGAGCGAGGCCGTGCTCGACGGCATGGACGCCTGGAATAAAGGTACACACGGTAAATCCGGCCTCATCGACAAGGTCCGCGCCTCAACGCGCACCGAAGCGGATGTGGAAGCCGCTTTGCTCGAATTCGTGGGCCAGCATGCGCCCAAAAAAGTCTCGCCGATGTGCGGCAATTCCATTTGCCAGGATCGGCGCTTCATGTTCCGCTACATGCCGGCGCTGGAGGCCTGGTTTCATTACCGCAATCTTGATGTCAGCACCCTCAAGGAATTGGCCCGCCGCTGGCGGCCAGAGCTTGCCAAGAAAGTGGAAAAAGAAGGCAAGCACGAGGCCTTGGCCGATATCTATGAATCGATCGAGGAATTGAAGTTCTACCGCGAACATTTTTTGCGGCTTTGAGTGCGTTTCTGAAGTGCGGCGGCTTTGCTGCCGCACTAGAATCAAAGCGCGTGAAGTTTGTATCGGGGAGGCGTTTCATGCGTGTTATGGTGTGTGTGCTGGGGCTTTTCATCGCCGGCTGTGCCTCGATTGAGCCGCCCCTCAAAAGCGAGCCTGATCAGGAATTCACCTATGTCGACATCGAGCGTGTCGATCCGGAGCAATACCGCAAGGACTACGCCGCCTGTGCCAACATTGCCAATCAGGTGCGCAACAACAATGACCAAATGATCAGCGGGGCGATGAACACCGCGCTTGACCGCGCCTCCTTTGGCATTCTGGGCAGCAACCGCTCAAAAGACGGCGACCGACAATCGGTATTGAAGCGCTGCCTCACCGGGCGGGGCTACAACGTGCTGCGCTAAGGCGCCAACCCGGCTTTCGGTGCGATGGTGCTCACGCCTCGGGAAACTTGCGCTTCCGGGAGCTCTTTTCTGCCATGCTCTCTTGGGCCAGGGCAATGATCGCCTCGATCGCGGTCTCCTGGCAATCATCCCAGCGAGCTGTTAATTTCTCGAGGGTTGCAGTAGAAAGCGTACCCTGATCCAGCTGGATACTGGCCAACAACTGGATCGCCGCGCTCGAATCGGGGTTTGTTTGCAGGATATCGCGCGCGCCTTTAAGCGCTGGGTCGTTTGACTTGAGTTGGTGCAGCGCTCTGGCTACGCCCAACTTCGCTTCCTCTGAGTCGCGCTGCTCAGTCAAGGTGCGCCGCCAGTGAAAAAGGGCTGCTTCAACAGCTTGGCGCCGGTCAGCGGGAGAACTCCTTTTTTGTGCGGCCAATGTAGAAAAAATACGCCCCAAAAATCGGCTGGAATGGCCCCTCATGCGGGGGCAAGTCGTCGATTCTGAAAAGTACTGTATCGCTTCGCCGACTCGCCCTTCGGCAAGGTGGCAGCGCCCCAGCCAATGTTTGGCAAGGGGCCCGAATGTCGGATCCTCAGAGAATGCTTCAAGATATCCAATCGCTTCGGGTGCCTGCTTGAGCCCAAGGCATACTGCCCCCAGCGTGATGGCGATGGCAGGCTGTTCAGGGGCCTTGTGTTGGGCTATCGCGAGCGCGGTGCGGGCCGAGCGATAGTTATTGCGCTTCATGAAG
>JBEAUN010000354.1:0-2757 GCA_041161415.1 Pseudomonadota bacterium
GTATTGATCGCAAGGCGCACCCGCGAGCGCCCCACAAATACCGGGCAGCGGGTGCGCCTTGCGATCAATACCGGCTCATCACCCACCTCGTGCGGCAGGCAGGATTCGCTCACCGCCCTCACCCCTTGATGCTGCCCCCCATAGCCGCGGCTCACCACACCAGGGCGCCACCCGGCTTCGCGTAAAGCTTGGCATAAATGAATCACCAGCGGCGTCTTGCCGCTGCCGCCTGCGGTGATGTTGCCCACCACCACCACCGGCACTGGCAGCCGCGTGGCGTTCAATATGCCATGCGCATAAAGCGCAGCACGCAGCCCCACCATCAAGCGGAACACAAGAGAAACAGGCCAGAACATGCAGGCCAGCGCTCCACGGGCAGACCACACCCGCGGCACAGCCTCATGAAGCAGGAAAACGATCTTTTTAATTCTGCGGCGCCTGCGTGGCGAAGGAGATATGAGACAGCCCAGCCTGCTGCGCCGCTTGCATCACATCGATCACACTTTGATGCGCTGCCTTGGCATCGGCATTGATCACCACCACGGGCTCCTTGCCGGTGCCCATGATGCGCTTCAAGGCCGCGGTGATCGAGCGCACATCGCGCACGCCGAGGGCATTGCGATTGATGAGCACATCGCCCGCCGCGGTGATCGCGACGGTGATCTCATCGGGCTTTTCGGCTGAGCTTTGCGCATCCGCCGTGGGCAGATTGATCTCCAGCCCGGAAAACTTGGCGTAGGTGGTGGTGATCATCAGGAAGATGAGAATCACCAGCAGCACGTCGATCATCGGGATCAGATTGATCTCCGGCTCTTCCCGAAAGTGGCCGCGATTAAAATTCATGCTCGCATCCCGATTGAGAAATCAAACCCGGCGATCGCCATGCACCACCTCAACCAGCTTGATCGCCTGCTGCTCCATATCAACCACCAGGCTATCCACCTGAGCGCGATAGTGGCGATAAAAAATCATGCTGGGAATCGCGATGACAAGGCCAAAGCCGGTGTTGTAAAGCGCGATGGAGATGCCGTGCGCAAGCTGCGTAGGGTCACTGCCGGTGGGGGATTGTGAGCCGAAAATTTCGATCATGCCGATCACGGTGCCCAGCAGGCCCATCAACGGCGACATCGACGCAATGGTGCCCAGCGCAGTGAGGAAGCGCTCCAGCGAATGCGCCACCGCCCGCCCCGCTTCTTCGATGGATTCTTTCATCACCTCACGCGAGCTCTTCACATTGCGCAGCCCCGCAGCCAGCACTTGACCCAAGGGTGAGTGAGATGACAAACGATTGAGAAAATCTTCCGAGACGCCGCTGCCGCGAAACTCCGACAAAGCCTCCTCCAGCAGACCCTTCGGAACCACCTTGACCCGCCGCAGCGCCATGCCGCGTTCGATGATCAAAGCCAGTGCAACAACAGATGCAAACAACAACGGCCAGATTGGCCAGCCCGCCGCCTGAATGATCGCAAACACGCAGTGTCCTCATCAAAAAGTCCGAAGCAACTTTACGCGAGCGAATCTGTTTCGGCAAGCATTCAGGACAGGCGAATGCATGGCCCGCTCAACACCACAAAGGCCTCATGCGAAAAGCGTTGCGGTAATCAGCAACACCGATCGCGACGAATAAAAAAATCGCGAGGTCGATGCCATCGGGATTATCCACAAAAGCTGTGGATAAGCTTGTGGATTGCCCTTGGGCCTACACGCTAAGTCACCCACAGGAAAGGCTTTTTCTTGCTCCGATCAAAAATTAGGCTCCGCCTTAATCTATTAATTTTCAATAGGTTGGTAAGCTTCTCCGCGTGAGCGGGCACGCTGGCTGTGGCTGATTGCGGGGGGCAAACTGGAGCTGGCTTTTACAGATAAAAGCCTGCTCTGCCAAAGAGTTTGGTGACTTTTTGAGATGCTACTCAGCGGCCAAGCGTGGGCAGCAAAATAGTGCTGCTGATCAAATTATGCGACGGTGCGATTGGGGTTAAATACGCGAACAATCAGCATGCGAGCGAGGCGCGGAGACGAAAAGCGACGACGGCTTTGAAGGCGCTATCGGGCATCAAGCCGCGGAGATTTCAAGGGGCTTAAATTTCTAGACGGCGTGATAAGAATGCGAAGCCCCGATTGCGATCGGGCTTGGATTCACAAGGAGAGACCTGCGGAGACAGTGAGGAAAGCACTGAGATATTTGGCGGAGAGAGCGGGATTCGAACCCGCGGTACGGTTTCCCGTACACACGCTTTCCAGGCGTGCACCTTCAACCACTCGGTCACCTCTCCGCGAAAGAGGCGCGATTCTATCAGAGGCTTTGCGGTTTGTGGGGCTGATTTCGTGTGCGCGTTCGGCGATCGCCCTATCGCCCCGTCATGCCTCGTTGTCTGGCCTGTTCGAACAAGCAGATTGCTGCTGCGGCGGCGACATTCAGTGATTCCATCGGGCCGGGCATGGGGATGGTGATGCGCGCTGTGGCGCGCGCTTTGATGTCTTCGGAAAGCCCCTTGCCCTCGGCGCCGAAGAGCCAGATTGTGGGGCCGGTCAGGTCGGTTTCAAACAGGCTTTGGGTGGCATCAAGCGTGGTGGCGATGCTCGTGGTTGAGGTCTTGGCCAGCGCGAGGGTGAGGTCCACGCCTTCGACGATCGGCAGACAAAAATGCGCCCCCATGCCAGCGCGCAAGACCTTGGGTGACCAGGCCTGAGCGCAGCCTTTGGTGAGCCACACGGCAGTGGCACCCGCGGCGGCGGCGGTGCGCAGCAGGGTGCCGA
>JBEAUN010000007.1:0-4361 GCA_041161415.1 Pseudomonadota bacterium
TTGCGGAACAGCGGCACGTTGGCAAGGATGGTGTCCAAGCATTCGGAGACACTCTCCTCACGCCGCCAGCGCTTGAATTTTTCGCGCAGCAGCGGCTCATCGGCGGGCTCAACCGGCAGGCCCATGATGGTGTCCACCACCTCGTAACCTTGATTCATCGCCTGCTTGATGAGCGGGTAGCCGCCTAGCGCGCCCACCACAAAAAGCCCGGGCACATTGGATTCATACGACTCCGACAACACCGGCACAGAGTTTGGGTCGGCATTGGGGAATTGAATGCCGAAAGACTCGACCAGCTTTCTGGGCGGCGTGGCGCCTAAGCGGGCGATCACGCGGTGGCACAAAATCGTCTCTTCGCCTTGCGGGCCGGTGAGCGTGTAGGCCAAGGGGGGCTCGCTGCCGGTTTCTTCCACCTTGAGGGTGTTCGAGCTATTGCGCGGGTGGATGGCGCCGGTTTTGATCGCCGAGGTGATGAGATTGAGATTGCCTTCCTTGCAGCGACAAAATTCTTCGTCGCGGTTGAGGATATAAACCTTGTTGTTCGGGGCGAGCGCGAGTGCGTTTTCGATGCCGGCGTCACCCGCGCCGACCACGATGATGGTTTCACCCTGGAATTCATCCGGGTCGGAGAGCGTGTATTGCACCCGCGGCAGCGATTCGCCGGGCACACCGAGTTTGCGGATATTGCCTTGCAAGCCGATGCCCAGAATCACGCTGCGGCTGGTGGCTTCCGTGCCATCTTCGCAGCGGATGGTAAAACGCCGGGTGGCTTCATCGCGGTGGATGGCGGCAACCTTTTTGCCGTACTGAATATTCACGCCCTGCTCTGAGAGCTCTTTGTTCCAGGTGCCCAACACCGTCTCGCGTTTGCCTGCGGCAAATGAGAGCCCCGAGCGCAGCGGCAAGATGCCGGGCTCGGCCATCACATGCTTGCCTTTTTGGTATTTGAAGATGGTGTCGGAGGCGTGGTTTTCGGCTTCCAGCAGCACATAATTCGCGCCCAGCGCCTGGGCGCGGCTGGCGGCGGAGAGCCCCGCGGGGCCGGAGCCGACAATTACGATGTCATAGTCGGCCTCGACATCACCGAACAAGGGTTTGGGCGTGGCTTGGGCGTTCATGGTCATTTGGCTCCGGCAAGCACGATGGCACGCAATTTACCCAGCTCCGAGGCGAAAAGCCGCGGCGAGAAATTTTCTTCATTAGCCAGGGTGCGCCGCAAATCCGCCAGCGCTTTGTTGATCGGCGCGGGTTTGGCGAGCCCGCGCTTCACCAATGAGCTTGCCATGCTCGAGATCGCCATATAGGCCTGCTCGGCGCCGGCATAGTCGGTGTAGTGGCCGTTTTGCGCCTCATCGATGAGGGCGCGGATGACACCTTGCAGGTGGCTCTGATTAAAGTCCATCGCTTCAAGGCGCGGCACCGTTTCGCTGATCATGGCGGAGAGTTTTTTCGCCTCCACCAGCGGGTCATCGCCCTTGCCCGAAATCGCCTGATGCACCTTCAACACCTGCGCATTGAAGGCGGCCGAGCGGGCGGGGTCGGTGGCTTTGATAAGCGCGCGCAGCATTAAAAGATTGCTGTCATTGAGCCGCACTTTGCCAGGGGGCAGGCCGTCGCGCGCGGTCCATTTTTTATCAGACATCGGGTGATGGCAGGCGTGGCAATCGAACAGCACGAGCTCAGGAAAAAGCCCATCGCGGCCGCGCTTGGGGTCGGCCAGGGTGTTGAGCAACTGCTGCGCGGCGAGCGCCTGGCCGATGGCCCAGACCTTGATTGGCTCGAATTCACCTTTGCGCTTTTTCCAATCATCGTCGATGCGATAGTGGGCCGGGGAGAGCGCGGCGAAGGTTTCCAGCTCAAACGACATGCGCGGGTGGCCTGCGCCCATGATGCGGTGGGTGACGAAGCGGTTTTCATCCCCGAAATGGCAAGACAGGCACAGCTTGGCCTGCGCCACCGGCTGATCGGTGGGATACAGGCCATTGGCGATGTTATCGGCATGCAAGGTGCCGGCGACGGTGTGGGATTTCACCCATTTTTCCGCCGGGCCGTGGCAGGCCTCGCAGCCCACGCCCTCGGCGACGATATGACGCTCGCCGCGCAAGCTGGGCGCCGGGTTGTGGGCGTGGCAATCAAGACAAATTTTCGCTTTGTGGGCGCCTTCTTTGAGCCCTAAATTTTTGGCGATGCGCTGCGATTGTTCATTGAGCAAGGTGCTGTAGGCGCGAGCGTGTTTATCCAGCCGCAACCACGTGGTGTATTCGTTTTGCAGCACATTGGAATCCTGCCAGGGGGTGACTGCGCCGTGGCAGGTGGAGCTCGCGCAATTCACCGTACCCACGCTTTGATGCGGGGCGACATTGGGCAAGGGCGGCGAGGATTGCGCCCACGCAGAGGAAATCGCGAGTGCGCCGATCAGCAGGATTTGTGCGATTCGGTTCATGGTGTAGCTCTCTGGTGTGTGCACTTTGGAGTGGCCGAGGGGATGTGAATTGCTCTCTCCCCAAGTCCTCTCCCGCTCGCCCTCATCACTACCCGCAAGTCTGGCTTGATGCCCTGCGCCAGGACCCCTTCTTCTTGGTGGCTCTTGGGGCCTTGCGTCTTTTCGATGAGAGGGGTTGGTCGGGAGTCCGGCCCGACAGCCGGCTTACTTTTCTTGCTTGTCCAAGAAAAGTAAGCAAAAGAAGGACACCCCGACCCGTTCGGCCCCCTACGGGGGCTACCCTGCGCTACTCGTCGGGCTGGGCGGAGCGCGCAAACTCGGCACCTGCGGGGCCTCAAACAAGCGCGCTCCGAAACCCCCAGCCCGACTGCGTTGGCGGGCTCACTCACGGGGACCCCGGTCGAGTCATCACCGCTTTCACATAGAACTGCCGAAAAATTCGGCAGGCATTTTCGATGGCATCGGGCGAGCATTGTGGGTAATGACGCACCGCTCGCGGGAGAGTGCCACCGAAGACGCAATCCATGATCCCTCATCACTGCCCCCCCGCCTTGGCGCGCGGCGCTTTGGGCTTAAAAATTCCGCCGTAGATATCATCCGTCACCGTCCACAAGCTGCCATCCGGGCGGCGATACATTTTGTCCATTTCGGGCTTGGTGAAAGGCCGCGAGCCAATGCGTCCAAAGACGGCGATCTGGGCGCCGGTTTCATCCACGGCGCGGTCGCGGTCCAGGCCCTTCGACAAGGCCAGTGCCGGCGAGGCAGTCTTGCGCCAGGCGATGAGTTGCGGCCGCGGCTCAGGTGAGAAGCCGTAAAACTTCGGCTGCGAATCCGGCGAGGTGAGTTGCAGCACCTTCAAGCCATTACGACCATCCGCCACATAGGCGAATAACGACGCATTGGTGCTCGCCACGATCACATCTTGCGCGTCATTGAGCTGGCCGTCCGCATTGAAGCGCTGGGTGAGTTTGGGCGCTTCGGGCTTTTCGATATCGATGATCGCCAAGCCCTCTTTGCCCGCAGCGACATAGGCATAGGTGCGGGCAAGATACACCCGGCGGGCATCGGCCAGCGCAACGCCACCTGGCACCAGGCGCGGCTTGGCTGGGTCCGTCACATCAACCATGCGCAGCCCCGTTTGATCGGTGACCGCAAGATAGCGGAACTGCAAGGCGCTGGCGCGCGGGTCTTCCAGCGGCACTTGCGAGCGCACACGCGGCTTCAAGGGGTCATCGAGATCGACAATCACCAACGCACGCGGCGTGGTGATGTAAGCGATATGCCCACCCAGGGTGATGTGACGCGCGCCGGTGAGCACACCGTTTTCATTCCAGGTGGCGGCGCGTTTCAGGAAATTATTCTGCGCGTCACCATCGGCCAGGGTGTCGACATTCACCACAATCAAGCCCTCCACTGCATCGGTGATCACCGCGTAGTGGTAGATCGGGTGGAAGGGCTGCTCTTGATTGGTGATGCGCATCAGATCGCCTTGATTGCGGGTGGGGGCAATGGCTTGATTGGTCGGCAGCGCCATGCAAGTGGCATTTTTCGAGGCGATGTGGGTGCTGTGGCCTTTATCGGAGAAGGGCGCGCTGATGATGCGCTGGGACACGCCCTTATTAGCCACCGAGGCGGTGTCATACACCCTGAAGCCCCCTGCCCCTTCGGCCACGAAAAGATATTCGCCGCGCATTTGCAGGCACTGGGCTGCGCCGCGGGTGGTGTGGTGGTGGGCGTCGGGCAATTCACGCTTCCTCTTTTGATGGTCGGCAAACCAATCGGGGTAGGCATAGCGATGCAGATAGCTGCCGATCACCGCCTGCGGCTCTTCCCATTCGGTGACTTGCACGGCTTCGATGTGCCCTGCTTCACCGAGCCACGCATTGAAGCCAACGAAATTCAGGAAGTTGGTGCCCTG
>JBEAUN010000039.1:0-4003 GCA_041161415.1 Pseudomonadota bacterium
AATTTCAAACATGCTCGCCTCCCTCAGGTTGAAACAACACTACAAAAACAACACAACGCTTAAAAATTCTTTTCAAACCACGACCGCATGCGGTCAAAAACCTGCTTCACATTGCGTGCCTCGCGGGCCACCAGGCCGCGCTTTCTCTGCGTGGCGAGCTCCATCAGCAAGCCCACTGCAGTGGCATAGCGCGGATGGCACACCACATCGCTCAAGGCGCCTTCATAGCGCGGCACGCCCACCCGGCAGGGCAGGTTGAAAATCTCTTCGCCCAACTCCGCCATGCCTTGCATGACCGACGAGCCGCCCGTCAGCACAATGCCCGAGGACAGCAGATTCTCGTAGCCGCTGCGGCGCAGCTCGCCCTGAATCAGCTCATAAAGCTCGGACACCCGCGGCTCGATCACATCCGCCAGCGCCTGGCGGGAAAGCTTGCGCGGAGCGCGCTCGCCCACGCCGGGCACTTCGATCATGTCTTCCGGGTCGCACAGCTGCGCCAGCGCAATGCCGTGGCGCACCTTGATGTCCTCAGCATCCGGCGTGGGCGTGCGCAGCGCCATGGCGATGTCATTGGTGATCTGATCACCCGCGATTGGAATCACCGCGGTGTGGCGAATCGCGCCCTGCGTGAACACCGCCAGATCGGTGGTACCCCCGCCGATATCCACCAGGCACACGCCCAGCTCTTTTTCGTCTTCGGAGAGCACCGCAAAGCTCGAGGCCAAAGGCTGCAGCACCAGATCAGAGACTTCCAACCCGCAGCGGCGCACGCATTTGATGATGTTCTGCGCCGCCGAAACGGCGCCGGTCACGATATGCACCCGTACTTCAAGGCGCACGCCGCTCATGCCAATCGGCTCGCGCACACCGTCTTGCCCGTCGATGATGAATTCCTGGGTGAGGATGTGCAGGATTTGCTGATCGGCTGGCAGCGGCATGGCCTTGGCGGTTTCCAGCACGCGCTCTACATCCATCGGCGAAACTTCACGATCCTTGATAGCGACCATGCCGTTTGAATTGAAACTGCGGATGTGGCTGCCGGCAATCCCGGTAATGACCTCGGCAATCTTGCAGTCGGCCTGCAGCTCGACTTCCTGAATCACCCGCGAGATGGTGTCCACCGTGGCTTCGATATTGACCACCACGCCCTTGCGCAAGCCGCGTGAATCCTGGCTGCCCAGGGCAAGCACCTCGAAGCGGCCTTCGGGTTTGACCTCGGCCACCATGGCCACGATTTTCGCCGTGCCGATATCCAGCGCGATGATGAGTTCCTTGCTTTCCTGTCTCATGACTTCCCTTTTTCCACTGCCACTGCCTGCGCTGCCCGCAACACAAAGCCGTTGGGGTAACGCAGGTCTGCCACCATCGGGCGAGCGCCGGTTTTGGATTGCACACCGGCAAACGCTGCCTCGCGCACCGCGACGAATCGCTGCAGGCGATCGTTGAGCGGTCTTCGCATTTGCTCACGCCCAAGATTCAGGGTGAGTCCATCATCCAGCTTAACTTGCCAGGCTTGGCGATCCGATAACGCCAGCCGCACCACCTTGCGCTTAGCCGGCGCCAAGGTGTCTGAAAATTCCTGATACCGCGCCAGCAACAAGGCGGCGCTGCCTTCGGGGCCGGAAAATTCAGGCAGCGCGGCATTGGTCGCCGCGGAAAATACTTCGCCTTGGGTATTGATCAGCCGCGTATCGCCCTCATCCCCGCGCCGCCAATAGGCCACGGGCTGATGCTCTTCCAGGGTGAGCTCCAGCGTGGAAGGCCAACGCCGGCGCACTTCGGCATGCCGCACCCAGGGCAGCTTTTCAAAGGAGGCGCGCACTTTTTCAAGATTCACGGTGAAGAAATTGCCCGCCAGTGACGAGTGCGCGGCATATTGCAGCTGCGCTTCGGTGGTCTGCCCCAGGGGGCTTTTCACCACGACGTCTTTCAAGGGGAAAATCGGCAGGGCGAGCACGCTCATGACGGCGCAATAGGTGAGCGCCGCCGCGCCTGCGACGAGCAAAGCATCCGCGATCAGATTCAAAAGCTGCGGACGATCCCACAACCCGCCGGCATCGCGGCGGCTGCGTGGGCTCTGACCCGACATGCGCGTGGCTTCAGCCAAGGCGTGCGCCCTCCAGGATGCTCATGCACAGCTGCGGAAACTCAATGCCCACGGCGCGCGCGGCCATCGGCACCAGCGAATGCCCGGTCATGCCGGGCACGGTGTTCATTTCCAGCAAGAAAGGCTCGCCGTCCTCGCGCAGAATCACATCCGCCCTGCCCCAGCCGCGGCAATTAAGCAGCGCTGCGCTTTTCATGACGATGCCTTGAATCTTGCGCTCCACCTCGGCGGGCAAACCGCTGGGGCAGAAGTATTGCGTTTCGTCGGAGAAATATTTGCTTTGGTAGTCGTAATTGCCCCCAGGCGCGGCGATGCGCACCAGCGGCAAGGCGCGGTCTTCCAAGAACGCGGCGGTGAGCTCCTGTCCGCTGATGAAAGCCTCAGCCAGCACAAGCGAATCATGCCGCGCGGCGTTTTGGTAGGCCGCGGGCAGATCGGCTGCATCGGTGACCTTGGTCGCGCCCACGCTCGAGCCTTCGCGCGCGGGTTTGACAAAAATCGGCAAGCCCAGTTTTTCTACCACCGCCTGCCAATCACTCTCGGCGGTGAGCAAGGCATAAGGCGGCGTGGGAATGCCGCCCGCCGCCCAGATGAGCTTGGTGCGCCATTTATCCATCGCAATCGCAGAAGCCATCACGCCGCTACCGGTGTAGGGGATGCCGATGGTTTCCAGCGCGCCCTGAATGGTGCCGTCTTCACCGCCCCGGCCATGCAGCGCGATGAAGGCGCGTTGATAACCCATCTCCCGCAAAGCGCACACCGGCGCTTGCGCAGGATCAAAGGCATGGGCATCCACGCCCTGCCCGCGCAGGGCTTCGAGCACCGCGCCGCCGGAGATCAGCGAAATCTCCCGCTCGGCACTGCTGCCGCCCATCAACACCGCCACCTTGCCCAATTTTTCTGCCACACCGCTCATTGGATACTTTCCCCAACTGCAATACCGACAATCCGCACCTCCGGCGTGAGCATCACGCCGAATTGCTCATGGACTGTGTGTTGAACATGCTTGATCAGCGCTTCGATGTCGCTGGCGCTGCCCTCACCGCCTGGATTCACGATGAAATTGGCGTGTTTTTCCGACACCCGCGCCGCGCCGCGGGCAAAGCCTTTCAAGCCCGCCGCCTCGATGAGCCGCGCGGCATAATCATTGGGCGGATTGCGAAACACCGAGCCCGCGTTGGGCAGCTGCAAGGGCTGGGCGGCGATACGTTTTTCAAGCAGCGATTTAATGGTGGCGCGTGATTCCACGCTGCTGCCCGGCGAGAGCCGAAACCAGGCCGCCACAAACCACTCGCGCCCGCTGTGACGCGCGCCGACATGGCGATAGCCGATGTCGAAATCGTCCGGCGTGCGCTCACGCAGCCGGCCGTGATGATCGATGGTGCGCACCCTGGCCACCACATCCCAAGTCTCGCCGCCATAGCAGCCGGCATTCATTGCCAAGGCGCCGCCGATGGTGCCCGGGATACCCGCCAGAAACTCCGCGCCACTCAAGGCGGAATTGGCCGCAAAGCGCGCCACCTTGGGGCTCGCCACGCCCGCTTCGGCGTAGAGCGTGCCGTCTTCATCCAAGCGGATTTCTTTCAAGGCGCCGTGCAGGAACACCACAGTGCCCGGAAAGCCGCCATCGCGCACCAGAAGATTCGAGCCCAGGCCCACGAACAACACCGGCTCTTCGGTATTCAATGTCTGCAAGAAGGCGGCCAGATCATCAAGATCAGCCGGCGTGTAAGCGCGGCGCGCAGTGCCGCCTGCGCGCCAGGACACATGGCGGGACATCGGCTCGTTGAGTTTGACCTCGCCGCGCAGTGCCGCTCTCATGCGTGGCCCTCCATGAGCTTGCCGGGCACAGCGCCAATCGAGCCTGCGCCCATGGTGATCACCACATCGCCATCT
>JBEAUN010000049.1:0-3031 GCA_041161415.1 Pseudomonadota bacterium
GATGACGACACCGATCAAGGCGCACCCAGCGTGGGATTTACGCCCCCGCCCACCCTGGGTGTGGGGCTTCGCGCCAAGCAATTCCGCATGCTCGATCATCAGGCCCGTGCCCATGCCGCGCTGAAAACCAGCCTCTTGTCCCGCGTCCAGCATGGCCACGCAAGCGGTGTGAGCCGCTTGATCCGCAATCTTGGCAACCGCTTGATGGCAAGGCTTGGCTGGGCCCAGACGCTCTTCAAGCACACCCCGCGCGAAGCACGCCAGGTGTATCGCAGCCGCCGGCTCGCGGGTGCGCCCACGCTCACTTTTGAACATTTTCACCAGGCCATCCGCCGGCATAATGCAGCCTTTGTGCGCTTCATGAAAACCCATGTCAGCACCGAGCTGGCCACGCTCACGGCCAAGCAGCAAATGCGCCGCGACATCAAAGCCGACACACTTGCCGCAGACCACCCGCTCGCCGCCACCCACGCGCGAGATGAAAAGCGTGTCGAATCCTTAACAAGCCTGCAACAAGCGCTTGAGCAACTCGCCCCGAGCGCCGAGGACATTGAAAAAATTCACCGCGACTTTCTCGACATCTTGAGCAACAACGGCCGACCGGATGACTTTGAATTGAGCGCAGAAAAGATCGATAAAAAACTCGCCCGCGCGATGAAGAAACACTACGAGCCGATGATGAAATACCGCCGCGCATTGCTGCTGGAATCCGAGCACGACGGCGCGCGCATTCGGCAAGGGGCTTGAGCCCTCAACAAGCGCGCCCCGCTGCCAATCCATTGGCCCGCTTGACCGCCCGGCCCTGCTCAGGAAAACTTCGCCCGGCAAAGCAGTTTTCAAAACCGATCGAATGTCCAAGCCAGCGATAAATGCCTCGCCACGCGAAAAGGGAGCAGCGGCTGATGAGTGGGTTTTTTGCAGAAGAGCAACACCTGGGGTTGGAAGAGGCGGGCGATGAAACCAGAAATGGGTTTCTTGTGCTGTTCGATATCAAGAACTCCACAGCACGAAAGCGCCAGCACCGACACAGCTGGATAGATCAAACCACGCTGCTCTACAGCGCCTTCACGCGACTGTGCCGCTCGATCTTTGAGGAATGCAAGCTCGACCGCGACCCCGTGATCAAATTCAAAGGCGACGGGCTGATGGCATTCTTCGAGACCTCGACCTCTTCCACCTGCGAAAACGACCAGCTTGCTCCTCAGCACGCCACCTTGGCATTGCTGCGGCAAACGCACCTGTTTCGCGAATCTGTTCACCATGACATGTCCGCCAAGCTGGGCGGCATGCAACTCAAAGCGGTCATCTGCTATCTCAATGGCATCAGCCGGGTGGGTGATGACGCGAATAAAACCGCCGATGTGCTCGGCCGCGGGATTGATTTCGCGCATCGCCTGGAGGCCTTTGCCGATGCCAGCCATATCGTCGTGAATGACATGTTTTATCGCGCTTTGCGGCAAGACGATGCCAGCCCCATCCATGCGCATGGCGACACATCTCCGTTGCACGCCATTGCCTGCGACAAAGTCATCAAGGGATGGCCAGACGAACAACGCTTGTGGGTGCTGACCAACCCGGCCTTGATCGAAGCGGCTGCGAATTGCCTCTCCCCTTCGCTTTATGAAGCGAATGCGCTGTCCGAGCTTTTTCGTTTCTATGTGCAGCAGAAAATGGATGCGCGCAACCACCCGGCCCGACATGCTGAGAGACCCAGTGAGCGCATCATGGAAATTGCCTGAACGCGACCCACTATTGCCCTCAACCGCGGCCGCGAAGGCTGGCCTCAGAGCACTTTTTTGGTGTGCCGCGGGTCTGTCATGCCACCGCCTGGTGCATCGTAAGGCTTGATACTCGCCTCGCCGCTTTGTGCTGCAGGCTTGGCGGGCTCATGTGGCGCTCGCCTGCACCGACCGCGTTGCCCCTTCACACGCTTTTTTCTGCATGGCGCCAACCTTGGCACGCTTCTCGCTAAGCCCAGTATTCCAACGGAATCACACACCATGCCCCGTCCCTTTGATGAAATGCACGCTGCCGATGGCAGCACTCGCGCTCACTACCGCGATTACAACGAGTGGCTCTCCACCATCCCGCCCGAGGTGATGGCGAGAAAGCGCGAGGAAGCCGATCATGAATTCCACCGCAGCGGCATCACCTTTGCGGTCTATGGCGAAAACGAAGGCACCGAGCGGCTCATCCCGTTCGATCTTTTGCCGCGCATCCTGCCTTGGGAGGAATGGGCCGCGCTGGAAGCAGGCTTGCGGCAGCGGGTGGCGGCGCTCAATGCGTTTTTGCATGACATCTATCACGGCCAGGAAATCCTGCGCGCCGGGGTGATACCGGCCGAGCAGGTGTTGTGCAATGTGCAGTACCGCCCCGAAATGCAAGGCTTGTCGGTGCCGGGTGGCATTTATGCGCACATCGCCGGCGTCGATGTGGTGCGGGCCGATCAGGGGCAGGGGCGGGGCGGAGAGTTTTTCGTGCTGGAAGACAATCTGCGGGTGCCATCCGGAGTGTCATACATGCTCGAGGGGCGGCGCATGATGATGCGGCTTTTTCCCGAGCTCTTTGCCCGCAATGCGGTGGTGCCAGTGGAGCACTACCCCGATGCCTTGCTGGAAAATCTGCGCGATGTGGCGCCTGCTGGTGTGGATGATCCGACAGTGGTGGTGCTCACGCCGGGGCATTTTAATTCTGCGTATTTCGAACACGCTTTTCTCGCCCGGCAGATGGGGGTGGAGCTGGTGGAAGGCCAGGATTTATTCGTGGCTGACGAGCAGGTGTTCATGCGCACCACCCAGGGCCCGCGCCGGGTGGATGTGATGTATCGCCGCATTGATGATGATTTCCTTGATCCGCTCGCGTTTCGTCAGGATTCCATGCTGGGCGTGCCGGGGCTGTTGAGTGTGTATCGCGCCGGGCGCATCACGCTGGCCAATGCGATTGGCACCGGCGTGGCAGATGACAAGAGCATCTACCCCTATGTGCCGGAGATGATCCGCTTTTATCTTGGGCAGACGCCGCTCCTCAATAA
>JBEAUN010000074.1:0-6220 GCA_041161415.1 Pseudomonadota bacterium
GGCGTGGGGGGTACGCTGGTGCTCCCCGCTGCGGCTTCCATGATGCAACTCGACACGCTTGGTAACGTCATCCTCATCCCCGGCCAGCGCAGACCGGTTTCACCCGACCACCGCTGGCGGCATTCGGATCGCGTAACAGCCTGTACACCCGCGATCCAATTTCACGTACCAACGCTGCACGCCTCCCGCGCGCAGCCCATTTGGCAGTTTCGTAGAGTCTTGTACAAGACAGTTCCGATGGTGCACTGCGATTCCGGTGGCAGGTGCCACAAGGCAGGTGCCTTTGCGCGTTTCCGAGAGTGACAACTGCCTACAATCCTCGCCCATGCGAATTGTCATTATTTTCTTTGCGTTGGGTGTGTTGCTGTGCCAATGGCAAGCGGCTTTGCCGCCGGCTTGGGTGGCGCCTTTGCTCACGCTGGGGGGTGGGCTGGGCGTGGTGGTTGCGTCTCTTGCGCGGCATCGTGCGATCAGAGCCGGGGCCTGGGTGTTCGCGCTGATGGCGGGCTTGGGCTGGGCGATCTGGTCTGCGCAGACCCGCCTGGCCGATGAATTGCCCCATAGCAGCGAGGGCGTGGATATCACGCTCACGGGCGTGGTGGCCACCTTGCCGCAGCGCTATGGCAGCGGGGTGCGGTTTGAATTCGAGGTGGAGTCGGCCAATCGGCCTGTGCCCAAGCGGATTTGGCTGTCATGGTATGGCGGCGCGGGGGATGAGCCCGAGGCGGCGCTCTCGCCGGTGCGCCCTGGCGAGCGCTGGCAGCTCATGGCGCGGATGAAGCGGCCTCGCGGCAACATGAATCCGCATGGCTTCGATTATGAAGCGCTGCTGTTCGATCGCGGTGTGCGCGCCACGGGGTATGTCCGGCAAAGCACTGACAATCAGCGGCTGCAGGCATTCGTGTGGGGCGCGGAGACGCTGATCGAACGCCTAAGAGAGCGCACCCGGGATCGCATCATCCGGGTGTTGGGTGAGGCGGATTTCACGGGCGTGGTGGTCGCGCTGGTGGTGGGCGATCAGCGCGCCATCGAGCAGGAATTCTGGACGGTCTTCAATCGCACCGGCATCACGCACCTGATGGCGATTTCGGGCTTTCATATCACCATGATCGCCGCGCTCATCGGCGCGCTGGCGGGGTTTGTGTGGCGGCGTGTGCCGGGCCTCGCGCTGCGCTTGCCGGCGCAAAAATTCGCGATTGTCGCGGGCTGGCTTGCGGCGCTGTTGTATTGCCTCATCGCCGGGCTGGGCGTGCCCGCGCAGCGCACGCTGTGCATGCTGACGGTGGCGGCGCTGGCCTTTTGGTTTGATCGGCAGGTGTCGGCCTCGAGGGTGCTGTGCATCGCGCTTTTTGTGGTGTTGGTGGGGAGCCCAACGGCGGTAATGAGCGCCGGGTTTTGGTTGTCGTTTTGCGCAGTGGCGGTCTTGATGTTCGCCTGCGGGGGTGCGTTGCGTCCCGGGCAGTGGTGGCGTGAGGCGCTGAAATCGCAGTGGGCGGTGACGATTGGTCTGCTGCCGATTTTGCTGGCTTTATTCGGGCAGTTTTCGTTGGTGTCGCCGCTGGCCAATGCACTGGCCATTCCGGTGGTGAGCTTGGTGGTAACACCGCTGGCACTCGCCGGGGCTTTTTTGCCGATCGATGCGCTGCTCACGCTGTCCCACGCTGTGCTGGCTGCGCTCATGATGCCAATCGAATATCTGGCGGACTTGCCCTGGGCGGTGTGGTCGTCGCATGCCAGCCCGATGTGGGTGGTATTGCTGGCCATGGGCGGTGTGTTGGTCCTGCTCATGCCGCGCGGCATGCCGATGAAATGGGCCGGGGTAGTGATGCTCTTGCCGCTTTTTGGGGTGACCCCGCCGCGCGCCGCGCCCGGGGAGGCTGCCGTGACGGTGCTGGATGTGGGGCAGGGGCTGTCAGTGCACGTGCAGACCGCGCAGCATGATTTGTTGTTCGACACCGGCCCGCAGTTTTCACCCGATGCCAATAGCGGCAATCGCATCATCGTGCCGTATCTGCGCGGCGAGGGGGTGCGCTCGCTCGATATGCTGGTGATCTCGCATGAAGACCGCGATCACTCGGGCGGGGTGCATTCGGTGGCAGAAGCATTGGATGTGCGCCAAGTGCGTGATGCCTTGAGCGAGCGTTCGGCATGGCGCCCGGTGGGGGTAGAGGCTGCGCCGTGTCTCGCGGGACAGGCTTGGGAGTGGGATGGGGTGCGCTTTGAAATGCTCTCACCCTCAGCGCGCTTTGATGAGGCGGTGAGGGGCAATGATCAAAGCTGCGTGTTGAGGGTGACGGCTGGCGGGCGGCGGCTTTTGATCAGCGCCGACATCGAGGCCCCGGCAGAGGCGGCGCTCATTGCCCGCTTGGGCGATGATCTGCGGGCGGATTTTCTGATCGCGCCCCATCATGGCAGCCGCACCTCCAGCACCCCGGCCTTTCTGGAAAAGGTGAAGCCCTCCGTGGTGATTTTCCCGGTGGGCTATCGCAATCGCTATCGGCATCCGAATGGCGAAGTCTATGCCCGCTATCAGGCATCGGGCGCCAGGCTGTATCGCACCGATCGCGATGGGGCGCTCGCTTTTACGCTGGGACAAGATCAGAGCGTGAGCGCTGCGCGGGATGTGCATAGGCGTTATTGGCATGATCGTTACCGCACAGTGTATTGACAAGGCCCGGACTTTTCTGGGGGCGGCTTATTCTATAGCGGTACGCAAATGAGAAACTTTTTAAGCATGGGAAACTGGGGGCGCGGTAATCGCCAAGTTTGCGCCAGGGTTGGGGCCACATCTGCTTGGGGTTGTGGGGGCGACGGCGTGCGTTCAGGCAAAAATTGTCCTGAGGCGGTTCCCGACGGCCGGGAAAAATACATTGCGGAATGGGAGGCTTGGTCACAAGAAGGCGGCTCAAGCGAGAATCGTCCTGAAGCTGTCCGTAGGATGATTGGATGGCTTGATAAAAACCATCCCTCTGAGCTGCTAGACCTGTCCGCGCTCGGCTTGACCCGTCTGCCGGAGAATCTGCCGGAGAGTTTGCAAGAACTTCATCTTGAGAACAACCAACTCACGCCTTCAGGGGATCATGAGAAAATAGCGTCCGGAATCCTTATACAGCTGCACGCCAGTCAACGCCCGCTATGAAAATCGCTGCGCCCTCTTCGCACGCTACCAGCCACTCTCAACTCGCTCTACCCGTGGCACACCTGGGCGACGATTCCCTCACCACGCAAATCACCCCTGCACCGGATCTGGTACGGGGCTGCAACACCCAGCTTTTCGAAGAAGTCTGCCGTCTCTTCCCGAATCGCGTCGCCCTTAGCAGCGCGCAGGGGGCGATCACTTATGCCGAACTCAATCAGCGCGCCAACCAACTGGCGCGGCTGCTCACTCATCGTTACCAAATCGAAAACCAAGTAGTCGGCGTGTATTTACCGCGCGGCACCGATTGTGTCGTCAGCATGCTCGCTATCTGGAAATGCGGCGGCATCTATCTCCCTATCGACCCCCACCTCCCAGTACAACGCGCCCAGTATCTTTTTCAGGACGCCCGCTGCTCGCTACTTCTCGCCGACCACAACACGGCTCGTCACATCCCACCCGACCGTGCCCATCTACGTATCGACGAGCCCCGTTTTGGGGAAACACTGAAAGCCTGGCCGTCAGACAATCTCAACCACCTCCCTGACCCAGACGCTGTGGCCTACATCATTTACACCTCGGGCACCACGGGCCAGCCTAAGGGCGTGCAGATCTCGCACAAAAATATTCCCAATATGGCGATGGAACACTGGCTTTCAGGAGAAATCACTCACCGCGACAAAGTCTTTCTTTTTGCCCCCTTTTTCTTTGATGCATCCTTGCGCGACATTCACGGCGCATTGCTCACCGGAGCCAACCTTTACCTGCCCGACGATGAGGAAGTGCTACCCGGCAAGCTCCTCGAAACCCTTGCCGCCCAGCGTATCACCTATGCCGTAATCACCCCCTCGGTTCTTGCCGCCACGCGGCACATACCGGATCTTCCGCACCTGCGCACCCTGGTGCTGGCTGGCGAAGCGCCAGATCGCGACTTGATTGCACGTTGGGGGCAGGGCCGTACCATCATCAATGCCTACGGCCCGACCGAAGCCACCGTCTGCTGCGCCAAGAAAGTCTACCCGCAGGGCCTACTGCCCCCAGGCGGCCAACCCACCCTCGGCCATGCCACCTATGGCATGGAGCTGCATGTGTTGGATGACGCCAGGCAACCCTGCCGCGCTGGAGACATCGGCGAGCTCTACATCGGTGGCGCGGGGGTGAGCATCCACGGCTACCTCAACCAGCCCACCCTCACTGCCCAGCGTTTTATCAACACCCCGAACGCCGGTCGCCTCTACCAATCCGGCGACCTCGCCCGCCTTACTGCCGAGGGCGAAATAGAATTCATCGCACGCTGCGATCAGCAAGTGAAAATCAACGGCCGTCGCATTGAGCTCGACGAAATCGCTGTTGCCATCAAACAAAGCGCGCAAGTGCACGACGTCAAAGTGCGGGTTCTCGACGATGGCTCATGCATTGCCGCCTACCTCATCCCTAAGGACCCCGATACCCCGCCGCACGCCCTGCGCGATGGCCTGTGCCGATTGCTCAAAGATCGGCTCCCGGCTTACATGATTCCGAGCCAATGGTTTTCGCTGGATCGCTGGCCCACTACAGCCGCCGGGAAAATCGACCTCGCCCGCCTGCCCCGACACGATCCGAAAGAAACGGGACAGCTCAATGACCTTCCCCCTCACACCCCAACCCAACAACACATCGCCGCTCTGCTGCGCGACGTACTCTCCCTCCCAGCCAGCACCCCGTTGGGCATCAACACGCCGCTCACCAACCTGGGGCTGAATTCCCTCAACACCATGTATCTCCTCAATGCCTTGGCAGAGCGCTTTCACGTCACCCTCAGTTACCGTGATTTCATGGCGTCAGGACAAACGATTATCTGCCTGGAAGCCTTGATCCAAAAGAAACCCGACCAAGCCCGCCACGACCTCCACCGTGATTTCTCCACCGAGGCCATCTTGCCAGCCAGCATAGATCCCGCAGCCCACCCAAGGCTACCCCAGGCACTACGCACCCATCCACGCCGCATCTTACTCACCGGCGCGACTGGGTTTTTCGGCGCCCATGTGTGCGCCGCGCTCATCGAGCGTTTCGGCGCGGAGGTCACCTGCATCGTCCGTGCCACCGACGCCCAATCCGGCCTGCAACGCATCCGGCAAAACTTTCAAAAACTCGGTCTTTGGCGAGCACACTTTTCGCGACACCTCATCGCCCTGCCGGGCGATGTCTCGCGCCATCAATTCGGGCTCCAGTCGGAGGCTTACGCCGCGCTCAGCCAGAACATCGACACCATTCATCACATCGCCGCCGAGGTGAATTTCCTGAAAAGCTACGACCAGCTCAGAGACAGCAACGCCTTCGGCACCCAGGAAGTGATCCGTTTTGCCACCAACACCCGCCACAAGCGCAGCCATTTCGTCTCGACGCTAGCCACTTTTTTCTCCACGAAACATACCGCTACTATCGGCTTCGAAACACCCAATTCACACCTCCACACCGGACTGATCGGGGGGTACCCACAAAGCAAATGGGTGGCCGAGGAAATGGCTTGGAGAGCAAAGAGCGCCGGGCTGGATGCCACGATCTTCCGTCCGGCACGCATCACCGGCGCGTACTCAATCGGCCCCGGCTATTGCCCCGAGGAAGACCTCTACATCCGCCTATTCAAAGCGTTCGTCACACTCAAAAAAGCCCCCGACATCGACCTGCGGATCGATCTCACCCCCGCCGATATCGCCGCCGACATTCTCGTACGCCTCAGCGCGCAAGATGCTAATGACATCTTCCACCTTACCCACCCCGCCAGCCTGGCTCTGCATGAAGTTGTGGCCTGGCTCAATCAACGCGGCCACGCCGTCGAACTCATCGACTACACCCAATGGGTGGATCTGCTCGACAGCCGCCCCGCCATTGAAGCCCTCGGGCCGCTCATTGAGTTATTCCGGGCAGATGCCATGACCGGCATCAGCGCATTCCAGCAATTAATGAGAAACGCGAGCTTTAAAGAGAGCTCGTTCTCGGCGGAGAAAACCTGGAAAGCCTTAGGCGAGGGCAACATCACTTGGCCGCGTTACACTCAATTGCTCGACCGCTATTTCCGCCACATGGAAACAAGCGGCTTCATTC